>JBCCLG010000708.1:0-3469 GCA_039027015.1 Acidobacteriota bacterium
AGGGCGAGGAGATCCGTGACTTCCCGGCGGCCATCGAGGTGTTCGAGAAGGCCGAGCCGGTTTACGTCACGGTGCCGGGCTGGAAAAGCTCCACCGTCGGCCTGCTCGACTCCTCCGAGCTGCCGGGGCGCGCCCGCGCCTACGTCGAGCTGCTCGAGAAGGAGAGCGAGGTGGCGGTCGGCATGGTGTCCACCGGCCCACGCCGCGAGGAAACCCTGATCGTCGATCGTCCCGAGGTCCGCGGCCTGATCCCCGATCTGGGCAGCGTGCTGGCGCGGCGCGGAGTGCCCTGAGGCGGCGCCCGAATCCCGAGGCGCCCTCGACAGCCAAATCATCCCTCGCCATCGCCGCGGTCCCGGGCTATAATCCGCGCCCTCGGCGGGCCGTTAGCTCAGTTGGTAGAGCAGCGGACTTTTAATCCGCGGGTCATAGGTTCGAAACCTATACGGCCCACCACTTCTCCGCCTTCTCAAAGCCGCGCCCCGCGCGGCTTTTTTCATGGGCGGCTCCTGCCGCTAGCTCTCGGGCCTGGCGTTTCCCGAGCTGATGGTGAAGCGGGCGATGCGGCGGCGCAGATCGTCGAGCAGCTCGGCCAGCTCCTCGGCGCGCCCGATGATCTCGTCGTTGCGCTGCGCCGCGGCGGCGGTGACCCGGGTGATGGTGCCCATATTCTGGCGGATGCGCTCGCTGCCGGCGGCGTGCCGCTCGCTGGCCTGCACCACCTGATGGATGCTCGCCAGCACCCTGCCGGAGCCGTCGATGATCGAGTCGAGGGCGTCCCCCGACTGCCTGACCAGCGCGGTTCCGACCTCGACCTCGCCGTTGACGGCGGTCATGGCCTGCGCCGCGCGGGCGGTCTCCTCCTGCATTTTGGCGGCCATCTCGGAGATGGTTTGGGTGGCCTCCGCCGTGCGCTCGGCCAGGCGGCGCACCTCCTCGGCGACGACGGCAAATCCGCGGCCGTTCTCGCCGGCGCGGGCGGCCTCGATGGCGGCGTTGAGGGAGAGAAGGTTGGTTTGATCGGCGATGTCCTCGATCAGACCCGCCAGCTGATTGATTTCGCGGCTCGAGTCGCTGAGCGTGCCGACGGTCTCGGCCGAGGCGTCGGCTACCTCCACGATTCGATCCATGCTCTCGATGGTTTGGCGCACCACCTCGCCGCCGGCGCGGGCCGCCCGCTGGGAGGCCTTGGCCTCGTCGGCCGCCCGCGAGCTGTGGCGGGTCGAGTCGGTGAGGGTCTCCACGATCGCGTCCAGGGAGCCCGCAACCTGGCGGGCCTGGTCCTGCTGCTCGCGCGCCCCGCGGGCCAGGGTCACGGACCTGCCCTTGATGCCCTCCATGCTCTCCATGGCCGCGTGCATGGACTCGGTGACCCGCATGACCAGCTGGCGAAGATCCGCGACCGCGGCGTTGAAGCCGTCTGAGAGGCGCTCGATGGCGTCCTCGCGGCCGACCGCCAGCTCGACCGTCAGGTCGCCGGAGGAGAATTTCTCGATCTCCTCGAGAATGGCGGAGACGCTCTGCTCCAGGTAGCCCTGCTGCTGGCGCAGGGAGGCGTTGGCGAGCTGCTGGTCGCGGGCGGCCTGCTGCGCCAGCCGCTGCTTCTCGGCCTCCGCCTCGCGCACCAGGGCGATCTCCTCCTCGAGGCGGCTGTTCAAAAACTCGATGTTGCGCCTCTTCTGGTCGAGAACCCGGCGCAGCCCCAGCCCCGCGGAGGCGGCGAGGGCGACCAGGGCGAGGGTGCGAAACCACCAGGTGGCCCAGAGCGGCGGCTCGATGCGCAGGGCGAAGGAGGCCGGCTCCGGGTTCCACAGGCCGTCGTTATTCGAGCCCTTGACCTCGAAGACGTAGCTGCCGGGATCGAGGCTGGTGTAAACCGCGCTGCGCTGGTTCGCGCTCACCTCGGTCCAGCGATCGTCGAGTCCGCGCAGGCGGTAGGAGTAGCGGTTGTCGGTGGGCGAGGTGAAGTCCAGGGCCGCGAATCCGACCTCGATGGAGTCCTGATCGTGACTGAGGGTCACCGAATCCGTGAAGTGGATATGCCGCGAGAGCGGGGAGCCCGGCTCGCCGATGGGAACCGGACGGCGGTCCACGGAAAAGTCGGTCAGAACCACGGGCGGCACGAAGGCGTTCTGCTTCAGCCGGTCGGGATGCACGATGTTGAATCCCTGGGTGCCGCCGAAGAAAAGCTCGCCGCCCTCGCTGCGGTAGGCGCTGAAGCGCAGGAAGTCGGAGCTCTGCAGCCCGTCGGAGGCTCTGAGCACTCGGATCGAGCGGCTGTAGGGATCGAAGCGGGCGAGCCCGCGGGAGGTGCTGAGCCACAGCCGACCGCGCTCGTCCTCGAGCAGACCGCGAATCGAGTTGCTGGGCAGACCGTCTTCCCGAAAGAGGCGCTCGATGGACCGCGTGCTCCGATCGATCCGGTTGAGGCCGTCATCCGTCGCGACCCACACGGTGTCCGGGTCGGTCTCGAGAATCGCAAAGACGTTGGGGTTGCTCAGCCCCTCGCCGTCGCCGAAGTCGTCGAGACCGCGGCTCGTGCCGCGCTCGGGATCGAAGAAGTCGAGGCCGTCGGTGCCGCCGACCAGGAGCTCCCCCGTGGCGCTCGGGGTGATCACGTAGAGCAGATCGCTCGAGAGTCCGCTGCTCTCGGCGGTATAGGTGGCCACCGGGCCGGTCTGTGGGTCGATCTCGGTGAGACCTCCGAAGGTCGCCGCCCACAGCCGGCCTTTGGAGTCGTCCGTGATCTCGAAGATTTTGTCGCTCAGAAGCTCCGAGTCCGCCCGCGAGAAGCTGCGGAAGGTCAGGGTCTCTAGGTCCAGCAGATTGACGCCGCCGGCCCAGGTGCCGATCCACAGACCGCTGCCGGCGTCGTGGTGCAGGGAGGTCACGGCGTCGCGGGTCAGGCCCGTGTCCTCGGCGCGAAAATGCAGGAACGTGCGCTCGCCGCGAGCGAAGAGATTGAGGCCGCCGCCGTCGGTGCCCACCCACAGCCGGCCCGCCGCGTCGCGGGCGAAGCCGGTGGTCGCGCCCGCGCTCAGGCCGGTCGTGGTCGCCCCGCCGGTGCTGCGATAGACCTCCAGGGCGTCGCCGTTGGCGCGGGTCGAGAAGGCGCCGCTGGCGAAGGTCCCGAGCCACAGCGCTCCCGAGCGGTCCTGCCACAGGCTCCACACCGACTGGTTTCCGAGCCCTCCCGATCCACCGGCGCCGGCTGAATAATTGAGCATCTCGCCGCTGCGCGGATCGAGGCGGTCGAGACCGCCGTTTTCGGTGCCGATGAGAAGCGTGCCGTCGCCGGTGCGGTAGAGGGTCCGGATCAGGTTGCGGGTGGCGCTCAAGGGATCGGAGGAGGCGTGGCGGTATGGCGGCGCAAGCTCAGGTGTCATTGCTTTTGTTGATGCTGTGCTGGTGGTCTGTGTAGCCTCAACGTGACCATTCGGTACAGAAGTGGCTTCATCTGCTATTGCGC
>JBCCLG010000709.1:0-3454 GCA_039027015.1 Acidobacteriota bacterium
GAAGAACTTCCGCTTTTGAGCCAATGCGGAGGTGCCCAGCAGAAGCGACCCCTACGAGCTCAAGCCTTGAGGAATCGATCGCAATAGGATCGCGTAGCGCGGTCTATCACCTCGCTCTTTCTCTGACCCAGGCCTCGCGTGCGCTCCCGGTAGGTATCAAGCTCGTCCTGAGTCACATAAACCGTCAAACGCCTACGCTCCTCACCCGCTGGCATCCTCGCAGTGAGCTGCAGCTTGCCTGAGAAATAAGCATTCATTGCCTCACGAACGACGGCTTGCACCGTCGTGAAGCGGTAATCGCCGGCGTTAATGGCTGCCTCAACAGCGCTCTCGACCATAAGGAAGGTACTGCTCGAGAGGATCGGTGTGAAGCTCTTCGACTTCGGCTGGTCTGAGGGAGAAGCCAAAGAGGGCCTTGACACCTTGCCATCAGCGAGCCCGCCGGCCTGACTACCCTTCTTTGGCTGCCTCCGAGATTTCGGCTTAGAGGATTGATTTCCCTCTCCGGCTGCCCCAGCGGTAGCGCCTGCTTTCTCACCAGAGGCGGCCTGCTTTAGCTTAAGCCGCTCAGCGAAGCTCGATAGCTCATGAGCCTTCGGCATCAGGCCACCTCCCGAGAGGTGTCGAGATCTAGGAGCTGGGCGAACTGCCGGCCAAGCCTTCTGGACTCTGCTTGAGCACGCATATAGCTCTCGGAAGCGATCTCCATTTCAAAGAAGTTCGCAGGAAGCCCTTGCGTCACGACCGGGTAAATGGACGGACGGTCAATTAGTCCGTATAGAAGCAGCCCGCCCAGACTCTGTAACTGATCTTCCACGTGATCAATAACGGCCTGCTGCTCTTTGGTGTTGCCGATCGGTCGCAGCCGGTTGACCAGCATGACCGCTTTATATTGATGCGCACCGAGGCCCGCATACCACTCAAGGGTCTCAATAGCGTCGTCCTCAGCCGGTCCGAAGGGGCAAACTATGAGGCTTGCCTCGGGAACGAAGGGTATAGCACTTGAGGAAACGCCCTTGGTATCGATGACGACGACCTGAGGATCCTCGGCGGCCGACACATCCCGGCCGTGAACCGAGCAGCCCTCTATAAATCGTCCGGCAGTTGGATTTCCGGAAGCGTCCATAAGAGCCACTCGATAGCCAGCCCAACGGAAGAACTCGGAAGTCAGAATCGCCAACAGGCTTTTGCCGACACCGCCCTTAGGGGTGTGAAAAAGGATGGTCACGGGCGGTGCTTCTCGATCTCGCATGCTGCCTCCGCTGGATTCAAGTCTCTGAAGTATTCGTTGGCACGACTCTAGAGAGCGCATTGCATAAAGTCAAGTCGAACTAGATTGAGTTAGACAGGATTGATTAGCTACAAGTACTAACGGAGCGCAGAGCCTGGGATTAGATTACCACGACTACTTGTAAAGCGCCCAGAAAGCAACAGGGTTAGACTAGATAAAAGCGAAGCCAAGCGCATATCAACCCAGCTTTAAAAATTTTTAAGCATGGCAAGGAATGCGTTAGGGTGATAATAAACTTTTTTAAATGGCCTTAAGCATTTACAGATCGTTTGAGCACTTGTAGAGCGTAGTGCGTGGAATCAACGGCTTGCACCTCTAATAGAAGGTAAGCAGGCCGATCCAAATCTCAAAGAAGCGAACGGAATACTCTTGACGAGAAACAGGGGCAACTAACGTGAACCCCTAGGAAGCGCTCATAGGGCAGATCCGGCAATGCGGTGTGCCGCTAAGCATGGAAAGGAAGATCACGCGATAAACGTCTAGCTAAATCGATTTATGGTTCGCATCATTTGCTCCAAGAAGCCAAGCTCTGCCAGTGTGGCGCCTGATTGTTGTGAAAGAGACCTCGTCGCCTTTCCCGATCATTACTTGTTCCTCCCGTTACTTGTCTGTATCCGGAAAAGAAGAAGAGAAAACCTCCGCGGTCACACTTCCCGCGTGTCCGGAATCGGACACCGAAAGAACGCTGAAGAGCAAGGCGTTTGGACTCGGTCGCCATTTTCCACAGGGGTCACACTTCCCGCGTTTTTACCGCGGCTCATATAGCGCAATCTAGATGGGTCGTACCTAAGCAAATAGCACCCGGCGTTAAGGGAGATTGGCGGTCACACTTCCCGCGTTTAGGCGTTAGTAAAGCGGTATACAAAATTTTTTCCACAATCCATCAACATTTTTTCCGAAATCTTCTGTGGAAAACTTCCACAGTGAAGAACTCCGAATGCGAAGAAGAGTTGACATGCGGTGCCCGACCGCTCTAATGTGTGACTCAAGATGCACACAAAGAACGGCGCAGTCTTCGCCGACATTTCGGCGCAAGCGAGTCTCCCGGGCCTAGTCAAGAGGCGACCGCAGGAACGTCGATTCTCGTCGGGATCCGCAGGCAACCATGAGCGAGCGAACACTCCTCGGCTGCTGAGCGCCATAGAGATCGGCGTCCTGAATGCGTGCCGCGCCGATAGGAATAGGCCGTCCCGAACGGTACAAGCCGTGGCCTCAGAGCTTGCCAAAGGTCGAAGCTTCGTTCAGAAGGCCGTCGGCAGCCTGATAGATAGGGGACTCCTAGAGCACGATGGAAGCATCCCCAAGAGAGGCAACCCGCGCGTTTACAGAGCGGCCGACGGCGCTGAATCTGTCGTCGAGGCCTACAGACACGCAGAGCGAGTCGAGGAACGGGTCCATCACTGGAAGCTCAACCTACTCACCCAGGCAACCGAGGAATTCGAGAGGGGAGAGAATTCGGCTAGAGAATAGTGAGTAAAAGCCGTAGAAATGATTGAGGCCCGCGAGTGGCAGCTCACGGGCCTCGAGAAAAACAAAGCTGGTGTGATACGGAGTTTTTCTGTGCGACAAGTATACTTTGTCGGCTTCGGCATGTCCAGATCAGGGCAGCCGTGGCCAGGTCGGATCTAGAAGCGTTCCGACGCCGAGTCGCGAAGTCTGGGTACGTCCCAGGGATCGCCGAAGATATCGGGGTCCTGCCATCCTGGGCGGCAGTAATGGCGCCCTTCCCCGCGCTGGAAGTGAGTGAAGGGGAAAAGTGGTCAGTACGCGCCGGGAATCGGCGGCTCTTGGCATACCCGCTAGGTCTTCGAAAGAGCCGCAGGCTTCTAGAGATAGAGCCGAGCCGCCTCCCGTCGGGGATGGCGGTCCGGTGGGTGCTCATCAGACTCTGCACGGCGCTCTCCCGCAAGGGCCGTCCCCAAGACGCCATACGCCTGGGGCCGACCGTCAAGGAGGTCCTAAGGTGGACCGGGAAGGGAAGTCAGGGTGGAGCTCGCTCGAGCAGTGAAGCTTTCCGGGTGGCTTTGGAGAGGCTCTTTGATTGCTGGATCGTGGAGAGCCGCAGCCTCGGCGGAGGCAGATCTAAGGATCGGCTCCTCTCGCCCTTCCTCGAGACTTCCCGAGAGCGGGATAGGATGGACCCGCTAAGAACACGGATCGATC
>JBCCLG010000710.1:0-3453 GCA_039027015.1 Acidobacteriota bacterium
CGACGGGCTCCAGGCCGGGGGAACGGTGCAGGAGGTCCTCGATCCCCTGCCGCCCCTCCCCTTCGAGCGCCGGCCTCCGATCGCCGGCCTGGCCGGCCGCGGCTCGGGCGCTCTGTGCGTGCTCGATCCGGTTCGGCTGCGCTCCGCGGACTCCGCCGAGCCGGTTGCGCCGCCGGTCGAGCCGCTGGCCAGCGCCGAAACCGAGAGCGCCGAGCCGACCCTCGCCCTGCTGCCCGAGCTGCCCGCGGAGGACGGCGGCGACGTGGTGGTGCCGGCGATCAGCGGAGCCCAGCTGCTGGGCATCGAGTCCGCCTCGGAAGCGGTCGCCCTGCCGGGTCTGCCGGCGTGGTGCCTGGGGGTCGGATGGCGGCAGGACGAGCCGATCGCGGTTTTTGATCTGCGCAAACGCCTGCTCGCCGCGCCCCCTGAGGTCAGTCCACCGACCCGCTGGGTGATCGCGGCCCTGCCCGGGGGCGGCCGCGTCGCCCTCGCCCTCGAGGGGTCGTGCCGCACCGAGAGCCTGCCGGAGCGGGCCGCCGTGGTGCCGGCCAAAAGCCCCCTGGGCTCGGCGATTCACGGCCTCTTCCAGGTGGAGAACCAGCGCCTCGCCCTCCTCGATCTCGAGCGCTGGCAGCGCCCGGACTCAGCCTGAGGCGCCCGCGACATAGGAGCCCGCGAAGTGGCCCTCCACCCCGTGGCGGGGTCGAGGGCCTGCGTCGGCGCTCGGTGAGATCGAGGCGAGGCGTCAGGGCTCGGAGCTGCTCCAGGCGCTTAGGTTGCCGCTCTCGAAGGTGTCGGCGAAGAGCGGCGGAGCCTGGGCGAGAACGAGGCAGACCCAATCGTCATCCTGAGTGTGGGGTGAGGACCCGAGATCGGTGGCCGCGTCTCCTCCCTGCACGGTGGCGACGCTGCCGACCTGCAGGGCGCCGCCCTGCCGCGGATCGAACCACAGGACGTCGAAGGTCTCGCTCGCGGGAACGCCCTCGAGGTCGAGGCTCAAGGGGCCCCCGGCTCGGTCGTGGAAGATCAGGTAGACCTCGCCGGGCTTGGCGAGGGCGTAGACCTGGCCGGCGGCGCTCGAGTCGACCAGACTGCGGTCGGGGCTCATCTGCTCGAGGGGCAGGGTGGGCAGGAAGGTCACGGCGTGCCCGGTCCAGCGCAGGGCCTCGTCCATCAGGCTGAAGTCGTCGATCTGCTGATCGAAGCTGTGGCCGCCGCCGTCCTGCTGCACGTACCACTCGAAGCCCGCCGCTCCCGCCGCGTAGGCCGGCCACATTTTGTCTCTGCGGCCGTGGGGGTAGCCGTTCTGCACGTCGTTGACGTCGTTCTCGATTTTCTGCGGCTCGTCGAAGCTGATCGCCCACGGCTCGCCGGCGGCGGCGGAGCGCTCCCGCCAGTCCTGGATCAAATCGAACATCGCGGTGCGCGAATTTCCGCCCTGGAAGGAGGTGATGTCAAAGTCGCCGTTGCCCAAAAGAGGCGCGTAGAAGCCCTCGTACTGGCCGCCCTTGGTGTGGGTGGTCACCGGGTGATCGTAGGGGTCCACGGATTTCAGGTACGAGGCGAACTCGCGGTGCTTGGCGGTGCCGTAGTCGTTCTCCTCGCCGAGGTTCCACTCCAGGCCGTTGTGGTGCCCGAAGAGCGCGTTCAGCATGCGGTAGAAGAGCTTGCGCTCGGGGCCGAGGTTGCCGTTGTCGTGGTAGTTCTCGTTGCCGGACTCGGTTTCCGCCAGCACGAAGTGCAGGAAGATGCCGCGGGATTGAGCGTGGGTGAAGAAGATCTCCCACTGGGCCAGCTTGGAGAGGTCGTATCGGGTCTTCTCGCCCTCGGCGATGGTGGGGAAGGTGTCGCGGCCGTCGCCGAAGAGGTTCATCGGCAGGAAGTAGATGACGTTGGCGCCGCGGTCGGCGATGTAGTTGAGGGCGCCGATGATCGCCCGGCCGGCGCCGCCGTCCCAGTCGGGATCGCCCACGCGCCAGTCGGCGAGGTGGGCGCTGAAGGTGTGGCCGGCGTCGGGGGTGTTGTCAAAGCCCTCGTAGCCGAGGAAGTTCTCGGGAATGTCGGGCCCGCCCTTGACCCACGGGTCGCCGTCGGCCTCGCTTAAGTAGTGGCCGCCGCGATTCTTGATCAGCCCGCGGCCGGGAGCGCGCATGTCGGGGGCAGTGCGCTGGGAAGGCTCGACGGTGAAGCTGCCCGAGGCGCCGTCGAACGGGGTCACCGCCGTGCCCTCGGCGCCGGTGAGCGCCACGGCGACCTCGCTGCCCTGTCGAAACGACACCGCGTAGCTCCAGCTTCCGACCTCGTCGGGCGCCAGGTGCGCGCGCCACACGTTGCCGCTCGCGCCTCCCTCGCCGTCGCCGGCGAAATACCCGGGCACGTCGAAGACCTGGCCGCTCGGGCCGGTAAAGCGCACCTGGAAGCGGAGGTCGAGGAAGGGGTTGGGAATCGAGGTCTCGACGGCGCCGAGGCCGGAGAGTGAGAGCGTGACGCGGTGCCAGCGGCGCGGAGCGTCGGGCGTCTCGGCGGAGCCGCCGGTCACCGTGACGCTGCCGTCGCCGTCGTCCGGCAGGGGCGGGCCGTCGTTTTCCACCGTAAAGCCGATGGTGAAGTCGCTGCCGGCGGTGCCGCCGCCGCCCGATTCGGTGAAGCTGCGAGCGGTGAGCTGGTAAGAGCCCGGCAGCGGGCTCCACTCGTTGTAGTTGCCGCCGGTATCGCCGAAAAGCGCGTAGGGCGAGACCGACTCCACGGTCGCGTGGCTCTCGGTGCCCGAAAGCTCAAAGCCCACGCTGCCCACCGACGCCGACACGTTGGCGCGCACCGAAAGCGGCGTGGCGAGAAGGTCGAGGTCGAGAACGGCGCCGTTCACGAGCGGGTCGTGGGCCGCGATCGGCTGGTTGGAGGCGGCGTCGATCAGCGTGAAGCTGACCACCTCCCCCTGGGCTACGGCCGCGGCCGGAGCTATCAGGAGGGAGGCGGCGCCTACAAGGAGCGGAAGAGCGAGGGCAGCGGAAAGGCGGCGCAGGGCAACGGGGCCGGCGCTGCCGCGCCGGGTCGAGACGTCAGAAGCAGAGCGGGGGTCCTTTGAAATCATCGTCGACGGGTCCCTGGTTCGGAAGATGGGCTCGAGTCGAGCGGTTTGGCTGCGTTTTATTTTCCAAGGGAGCCTGTTGATCATACATAGAAAAATCGAAATCCAGCTATTAATAGGGCCGACCGTGGTTTGACCAGAGCGGGAATATACGTCAAGATCAACGTACGTCAAAAATGACGTACGTCAAAAGCGACGTACGTCGCTCGAGGGGAGTCCATCTATGAAAGCGAATCCGGGAGGCCAGCTCGCGCCTGAAGAAGTCGTCGGGCGGGATGCATTCATTGAGTCGCTATGGTCCTCTCTTGAGAGGCAGAGCCTGGTCTTGGTAGCAGAGAGGCGGACTGGAAAGACCTCCATCATCA
>JBCCLG010000711.1:0-3441 GCA_039027015.1 Acidobacteriota bacterium
CCAGGGAAATTTCTGGGCGGGCAAATTCTGGGCGTGCGCGCGGTGCCAGGCAAATTTTTAGAGGGGAGAGCCGGGACGCCTCCAGGCTGGCGGGTCAGGTGACCGGGGCCTGGCTCAGGCGCTCGGCGAGGAACGGCGGAATGGGGATCGCCTCGAGGCTTTCCCCATCGACTCGGCAGCATATCGCGGTGATCTCGCCGCTCGCGATCTCCCGTTTGCCGCAGCTGAAGTCGAAGCCCCAGGTCAAGGATTTACCGCCGATGCGCTTGACGTAGACCCGTACGTCCAGCACGTCGCCCAGCCTCGCCGGGCTCCGGTAGTCGCAGGTGGCCCGCACCCGCGGCCAGCCGATCTCCCGACCCTCGAACTCGAAGTGCACCTCCTGGCCGTCGCCCAAAAGCTGACGCAGGCACTCGTGCTCGGCGGCCTCCATGTAGGGGAAGAAGCGCGAGAAGTGGACGATCCGGGCCATGTCGGTATCGACGAACTCGACTCGGCGGGTGGTGCGGTACTCGTGCATGGAGCCTTGTGAAGAGGAGAAGCGCGCTCAGGCCGCCGCAGGTCGGGCTCTCACCTCGCCGCTCAGGATGCGCTCGTAGAGATCCAGCATCTCGTCGGCCATCGCGTGCTGGTTGAAGTCCCGAAGCACCGCCTCGCGGCCCTGCGCCCCGAGCGCCCTGCGGCGCTCCGGATCGCCCAGCAGCTCGGCCACCGCAGCGGCCACCGCGCGCGGCGACTCGGGCTTTACCAGCAGGCCTCCGCCGGTGTGGCGGACCCACTCCGGGAAGGCGCCGTGATCGGGCAGAATTACCGGCAGACCGCTGGCCAGAGCCTCGGGCACGAAAAGTCCTTTGGGCTCGCGATAGACCGTCGGCACCGAGAAGATATCGACGCTGCGCAGGAAGTCGACTTTTCCGCCGCGGTCGATCTCGCCCACCCAGTCGACCCGGGGCATCATCCCCGCCTGCTCGAGCTTGGCCTTTTGCCGCGCCACAAAGGCCTCGTCTTTAGGACCCAGGAAGCCGGCGACCCTGAGGCGTAGCCCGGGGTGCTCCTGGGCCAGGATCAAAAAGGCGTCTACCAGGTGATGGAGGCCTTTTTCGGGGGCCTGACGCGCCAGATAGCCGAGGACGGGGTGGCGATCGGCATCGCGCTCCACAACGTCCTGGAATTCGTCTGCCTGGATGCCCAGTCTGCCGCGGAAGGTGCGCTCAAGGGGCACGCCGTAATTCTCGGACATCAGCCTCGAGTAGTAGTCGCAGGGCGAGGTGAAGGCGTCGATATCCTCGGCGCGCCGGGTGATCTCGGAGAGAACCCGCGACTTCCAGGGCTCGGTCAGATCCTCGAAGAAGAGGTCTTCGCCCTGCAGCGAGCACACCACCGGCACGCCGAGGCGCTCTTTGATGCGCTTGGCGAAGCCGGCGAAGAGGGTCGTGGAGAGATGCACGATCTCCGGCTGCAGGTGCTCTTCCATGAAGTCGATCAGCTTCTCGAGTTCCCTGGCCTGGTGCCCCGCCTCGCCCTGGATCATCGACAGGGTCAAATCTCCCAGATCCGCGGCGTCGGTGGAGGCTTTGCCCGAGAGCTTTCCCACCCAGGTAAGAACGCGCTTTGAGTCGAGGAGCTTGTCGAGAAAGCGCGATTTGCGCAGGATCCCCTTCTGCTGCAGATAGACGTTGAGCGCGCCGAAGAAGATCTTCTCCTGCGCCACGTTCGTCTCGTCGGTACGCATGGGCGTGTAGGTGGGGATCAGCGACACCTCGTGGCCGCGCTCCATGAGCGCCGCGGCGAGGGTGTTGTCGTGCATGCAGGTGCCGCAGTACATGCCGGCGGCGCCGGCGGTGATGTAGGCGATTTTCATCGTCAAGCTCCTGGCGTGCGGGGGGTGAAGAAGCGGTCGAGGGTCCTGTCGCTAGGCGGCTGGGTGAGCAGCGAGACCGCCACCAGCACGACGCTGCAGGTGGCTACCAGAACCACCACCGGCAGCACGCCGGTGCCCGCCACGGAGTAGCCGGCGACGCCCCAGCCGTCGGTGAAGAAGTAGAGCCACAGCGCGCTGACGGCGGCCAGCGCGGCGAACATGCCGGCGCGGGTCGCCCGCCGCCAGAAAAGGGCGGCGACCACCAGCGGAAAGAGGCCGGAAAAGCCTGTGAACGACCACACCGCAAGGCCAAAGATGCTGGTTTTGGCGACCAGGGAGAGCAGGTAGATCAGGGCGATGATGCCGACCACGAAGGAGCGGCCGGCGAGCACCTGCTGGCGCTCGCTCATCGAGTCGGCGAAGCCGTAGTGGCGCACGATGTCGGTCGAGAACATATTCGACAGTGACAGCACCTGGGAATCGAGGGACGACATCACCGCCGCGAAAACTCCCGCACCGAGCAGGCCGGCGAGCACCTCGGGCGCGTGCAGGTGGATCATGCGGATCAAAACGCCGTTGCTCGCCGGCCCCTCGAGGCCCGGGAAGTCGAGGCGGCCAAAGACGCCGAGAGTCACGCTCGGCACCCACACCACGATCATGCACAGCGGATAGGCGAGGATCGGCAGCTTGAAGGTCTCGAGGCGCCGCGCCGAAAGCCAGTGCATGAAAAGGTGGGGAAACATGCCGGCGGAGAGCGGGATCAGGGTATAGGAGAGGAGCTTGGCCGCCGGCAGGTGCTGGTCGCGGGTCAGAAGATCCGGCCGCTCGGCGGCCAGGCGCTCCATGGCGACTCCGAAGCCGCCCAGCTTCTGCACCAAATACACCATGGTCACCGCGCCCAGGCCCATGAAGACCAGGGTTTGGAAGGTGTTGACCCAGGCCGTGCCGCGCAGACCGCCGGTGGTGACGTAGGTGATCACCACCAGCGAGATCAAGAGCCCGCCGACCCAGCCGGGAATGGCGCCGCCGGTGATTTGCGACAGGGTCAGGCCGCCGCCCAAAACGCCGATCAAAAGGTAGGGCACCACCAGCGCCAGCAGCACTATGAAGAGCAGCAGGCCCAGGAGGTCGGATTCGAAGCGGTCGCGAAAGAACTGCGCCTGGGTCAGGTAGCCGTTCCTCTTGCCGATCGCCCACAGGCGTGTGCCGACGAAGAAGAAGATCAGCGGAATGACGATGGCCGAAGACGACGCCATCAGGCCGAAGACTCCGATGCCCACGCGATAGGACTCGGCGGACGCGCCGAGAATCGAAAACGCGGTCATATTCGTGCCGAAGAGCGACATCAGCAGCACGAAGGGGCCGATCGAGCGGGTGGCGACGAAGTAATCCTCGCCGGTACCGCGAAACAGGCGGTGGGCTCCGAGGCCCACCGCCAAAACCAAAGCCAGGTAGATCGCCAGAACGGCGACGGTCATAGGCCGGGGTCCTCGGCGACCGGCGAGCTATCCAAATGCGCCGGCCAGCAGAGCTTGACCAGAAGGCCGAGCATGCCGATGGCGAGGGCGCAGTAAATGACG
>JBCCLG010000712.1:0-3439 GCA_039027015.1 Acidobacteriota bacterium
CCTGCGCTATTGCCTGCGGCCGATTCTCTATTTGCCGATCGTTTTGATCCACCTGCGCAGCTCCCACCGGGCCTACGCCGCGCTCTTCACGATCCAGATCGCCGCGCTTCAGGTCGCGCTGATGAGCGTGCGCCAAGGTTTGACCGGCATGAGCGCGACCCCAGGGCCTTTTTTGACCGGCAACCAGCTCGGCGGCGTTTTGGTCATGCCGATCCTGATGGCGATGATCGGAATCCTTCTGCCGATCCATCGACTGCATTTCTGGATTTCGTTCCTGAGCCTGCCGATTCTCCTCAGGTCTTTGCTCTACTGCGAGTCCCGCGGCGCGATGGTCGCGGTCTTTGCCGGCATGATCTTTCTACTAGCGATGCTGGTCCATCAGCGGATCGGGCGCAAAAGGCTTCAGTGGTTCTCGCCCCTCTTTCTGATCGGCTTCATCGCGATCCTGCCCGCCATGCCGATCATCCTCAGCCGGCCCACCGTCAAGCACGCCCTGAGCGCCTCAGACGCCGGCGAAGATTCCAACATGAAGTGGCGCATCGAGCAGCGATGGCCTCATTTTTGGGCTATCGCCACCGATAACCCCTGGCTCGGGGTCGGCACGGAGGTCGACGCTTCCCTGGGCCCCAAAGCCAACACGCCGCACAACGGCTTTCTCGCCATGGCGGTCCTGTGGGGCTTCCCGGCGGCCTCGATCGTGATCGCTCTCGCGCTCCGGTGCGTTTTCAACGGGGTCGCTCTCTATCGCAGGGCGCGAGATCCTGATCATCGGGTATTCGGCCTGATCGTCTCATCCGCGATGTTTGCGATGCTGACCCATCAGATCGTTGAGGTCACTCTGATCGCGGTCTTTCCGTACAAGGTTTTCTGGCTCTTTTTGGGCACCTCAGAGCTGGCTCGACGCTGGCCCGACGGCGCACCCGAGGCCTCCGCCTCCTACCTTACCCGCCGCCAGCTGCACGGCTTCGAGCCCCTGCCGTCTCCCGCCGCCGCGCCACGGGAGAGTCCCGCCTCGTGAGCGGCGGCGGAGTCGCTATACTCGCGGCAGACTTTTTGTCTCCAGTTTCTTTATCTTGTTCCGTCCGAGGAGCCCATGATCGCCGACGCCTATCCGCTGCTTTTCCGCCACGCGATCTTCCCTGCCCTCGACGTTTTCAATCGCACCAGGGTCTCTAAGATTCATCGCTTCCTCGAGAGAAGCCAGTGGTTTCCGAGGGAGCGGCTCGAGGCGCTGCAGCGCGAGAAGCTCGAGGACATTCTGAAGTTTACGCGGGCGCGGTCAGACTTCTACCGGGCCCACTGGCAGGGCGCCCCGGAAGACGCCCGGGCCGCCTCGCACTTCGCCGCCCTCGACGGCCTCCCGGTGGTCACCAAAGAGGACCTGCGCTCGGCGCCCGAGGGTAGCTTCCCCCTCCCAGACTCAGGTGGCGGTCGCCTGATCCAGGTGAAGACCAGCGGCTCCACGGGGGAGCCCATGACTTACCTCAGAACCGCGCTGCAGGAGTCCTGGTTCTGGGCTCTGCGGCTGCGCATGTGGCAATGGGCCGGCTACGAGCCGGGGCAGCCCTACCTCACGCTCAACCTCAACGCCCGAACCGCCTGGAAGAAGCGTCTTCAGGACGTGCTCTTTCGCTGCGACTACCACGGCTTCAACGCCAACTCGAATGATGTCGCCTCCGTTCTTCGCGATATCAAACGCCACCGCGTTGCAACGCTGGTGGGCTACTCCTCCTCCCTTTATTTATTGAGCCAGGCAATCCGTCAGCTCGGCGAAGAGGCGCAGGACGCCGTGCGCTCCGTCCGCGGCATCCTGGCGACCGGCGACACGCTCTTTCCGGCCTACCGAGAGCACATAGAGCACACCTTCGCCGCCGGCGTCCATGACTATTACGGCGCCGGCGGCGAGGGCTTCCACCTCGCCTCCCAGTGCGAGGAGCGAGGCTTGTACCACCTTCACGTGGAGAATTCCGTCGTCGAGATCCTGCGCGACGGACGCCCCGCAAAGCCAGGGGAGATGGGCGAGGTCGTGGTCACCCAGCTCGACAACCACGCCATGCCGCTGATCCGCTACGCCACCAGCGACACCGCGGTGCCGGCGCCCGAGGACCTCCTCTGCGACTGTGGCCGGGAGCTGCCGCTGATCGAAGGCGTTCGAGGCCGAGTCCCCGACACGGTCTTCGCCCCCGACGGCAGCGCCCTTGTCGTGCACTTTTTCACCATACTTTTCGAGTATCTGCCGAACATCAGGCATTTTCAGATCGTTCAGCGCCAGCCGAATCGGCTGATCGCGCGCATCGTGCGCCTCCCGGACTTCGACCGCTCGGCGACCGAGGAGGAAGTGAGGCGAGCCGTCGCCGAGGCGACCTCGAACACCCTCGGCGTCGACTTCGACTACCCCGACGAGATCCCCCTGGCGCGCTCCAACAAACGCCGGCTGGTGATCTCCGAGCTGCGTCAAACGCCCTTCGCCGTTCACGCGCCGGAGAACGGTCGACGCATCGAGGCGCCGACCGCGAGGTCCGATCCGTGAAGCGGGTGGTCCACTGCATCCACGGCGTCGGCCTGGGCGGCGCCCAGCAGGTGGTTCGCCATATCGTCGCCCAGCGCTCAGAAGAGTTCGAGTACAGGGTTCTTGCTTCCATGAGCGGCGTCTTCCACGAGCAGATCGAGGGGGCCGGGGCTTCGGTCGAGGTACTGCCGCGCACCCTTCCCAAATTTGATCCCGTATGGGCGATGCGGCTGCGTTCAGCCATGCGGAGAAGCCAGGCGCAGCTGGTGCACGCTCACCTCTTCGGCGATAGCCTGCACGGCTACCTGGCGGCCCGCAGTCTGGGCGTGCCCGTGGTCCTGACTCTGCACAACGTCCTCGAGGCCCGCAGCGGCATCCAGCGGCGGGGCTATCGCTGGCTGCTGGGCCAGCCCTTAACCGCCGTGGCCTGCGCCGAATTCGTGCGCCAATCGTTCCTCGATCACTTCGGCGCGCGCGCCGAGAGCGTCCTCACCATCCAAAACGCCGTCGACGCTCCGGAAAGCGCCGGAGACCCCGAGGCAGCCCGCAGGATTTTCGAAGGGGAGCTGGGGGTGGCGCCAGGCCGGGTGATCCTGGCCGGCGTGGGCCGCATGGCGCCCCAAAAAGCCTTTGAGAACCTGCTGGAGGCGCTCGCCGCCCTGACGGCCGATCGAGGCCCCGAGGGGAATCGCGGCCCGGGCGCCCACCTCGTGCTCTTTGGCGAAGGCGAGCTGCGCGCCGACCTCGAGGCCCACGCCGCCCGGCTGGGCCTTCGCGACGCGGTGACCTTCGCCGGCTTTCGTGACGACGTTCGCGCGCTGATGGCCGCGGTGGATGTGGTGGTCTTCAGCTCTCGTCAGGAGGGGCTGCCGATGGTGCTCCTCGAGGCCATGGCCGCCTCGCGCTGCGTGGTGGCGACCCGGGTCGGAG
>JBCCLG010000713.1:0-3432 GCA_039027015.1 Acidobacteriota bacterium
CCGACGCGGTGCGCGCGTTCTTCGACGACCTCAACAAGCTGGTCCTCTTCCGCCTGCTCACGCTGGTGACCCTCTCTTCGATCATCGGCCTTTTGATCATGGCCGCAGAGGGCTATTACGCGCAGATGGCCGCTCCGGTGGTCTCGCTCCTTCTCGTGCGGATTCTGCACTCTCTGCGCGAGCGGCCGTTTCTAGAGCGCCACTTTCGCACCGTCCTGATCGCGTATCTATTCCTGCAGGCGCTTCTGGTCCGCGTCATCTTCCTGGATCAGGTTTATTCACCGGTCGACTTCGTGCTGCCGGCGCTGCTCTTGATCTTCCGCCTCAGCGAGGGCCAGACGGCGACACTCCTCGGAGCCTGGTGGGCCACCTCCGCGGGCCGGGACCTCATCACCTCGGCTCTCGGCGAGCGGCAGCTCGAGGCGGCGATGCTGCTCGGCGTCACGGTGGTGGTGTTCTCTGTCTTCGCGATCGGCGGAACGCTGACCAAAAAACGCCGCCAGGAGTTTCTCATCGGCTGGCGCCGCGAGCAGCAGCGCCACCGAGAACGCCTGCGGATGCGCGAAGAGCTCGACGACGCCAGGCGCATTCAGCTCAGCATGCTGCCGCGCAGCGATCCCTCCAGCCCCTGGCTCGACATGGCCGGCATCTCGATTCCGGCGAGCGAGGTCGGAGGCGACTATTACGAGTATTTTCAGGTCGACGACAGCCGCCAGGCGGTGGTGGTGGCCGACGTCGCCGGGCACGGAGTTGCCAGCGGCCTTCTCCTGGCGGGCGTGCGGAGCTGCCTCTACCTCCTCAAGGAAACGCCCCATCAGCCGTCCGACGTGCTCGGCAAGCTCGATCGCATGGTGCGAGCCACCACCGGACGTCGCCAGTTCGTGACCATGATCTACGCCCTTTTTGACCGCGAGGCTCACCGGGTCACGATCTCCGCGGCTGGCCACCCTCCCCTGCTGCACTACGTGGCGGCGACCGGCGAAGTCCACGAGGTCGGGCCGCAAGCCTTGCCCCTCGGAACCTCTCTGGTCAAGACCATCGAGGAGATCGAGGTCGACTTTCAGCCCGACGACATTTTCCTGGCCGTCACCGACGGCATCGCCGAGACGGTCGATAGCCGGGGCTCCCTCTACGGGGCTGAGAGGCTAGCTCAAAAGCTGAAGTCCACCTCCCACGACCGCGGCGCCAAGGAAATTCGCGACACCCTGCTGGGCGACGTCTGGACGTTCAAGGCGGACGGCGAGCAGACCGACGACATCACCCTGGTGGTCATCAAGATCCGCTGAGTCGACTCTTGAGGGCGGCGACCCGCTCGTGGGACGCGTTGATCCTCTGGGCGCGACGCAGCATTTTGCGAGCCTTGCGAAGGTCGCCGGCGGCGGCCTCAGCGTAGCCGAGGGCGGCGTAGGTCTCAGCGTTTCTCGACAGGCTCACCGCCCGTCGGTAAAAGCGCCTGGCGTCTTCGTAGCGCCCGCCCTCGAGGCTGATGTCGCCCAGGTTGAGGAAGGTGTACGGATTCTGGGTGGACGCCTCGGCCAGCGCGGCCTCGTAGGATTCCGCCTCCTGCACCCGATCGAGCACCCGCAGGAGCGAAGCCAGATTCTGCACGGCCGAGGGCGTTCTCGGGTTGATCTCGAGGGCTCTCAGATAGGCGGCTTCGGCGGCCTCGTGGAAGCCGAGGCGCCGCTCGGCGACCCCCAGATTGACCCAGGCCTGAACGAGGGTGGGATCGACTTCCACCGCCACCCGCAGCCAGGCCGCCGCCTCCTCGCGCAGATCTTTCTGCAGCGCCTCGGCGCCGCGGTTGGAGTGGAACATGGCGATCGCGGTCAGGTCCGAAATGCGCTTGGCAAAGCGCTGATCGGGGGCCTCGGGATACTGGGAGAAGTCAAAAACTCGGACGTCGAAGCTCTCGCCGTAGCCGACCGCTACGTGGTCGGAGACGATCACCAGATCGCCATCCCGCCTATAGGTCTCCACGTTCTCGACGGCCAGGAAGTAGGCCGGAATCTCGAGGTAGCGCGCCATGCCGAGAAAGAGGTTGGTAAACGCCAGGCAGTTGGCCTCGCGGTTGTGAAAAACCTCCGACGCCGTGCCGGTGTAGCTCCAGGTGTATTGCACCTCGAGGGCGTTCGGATCGAGCAGGCGGTCGCGCAGGGAGATCAGGCGATCGAGATCCGACCCTGAGCCGGCGGCCTCGCGCGCCCAATAGCGCATTTCCTCGGTCATCTCGTAAGGCAAGACCACCCGACGCGGGTCGATGCCCTGATGCTCGAGGACTTTGCTGAGCGATGTGCGATCGAGCGGTCCCGTGGACAACGGGACCGTGGCGCACCCGATTTGGAGCGACGCCGCGGCGAGTCCGGCCAGGCAGGCGAAGAGCCGAACGAGAAGCGGACGACTTCTCCATGGGCGCCTTCGGGATAAGCGGGTCCTCTTGAGGGGATCGGCCTTAGCCATGGCTTACTCTACCGCGCGGTTCGCGGCGCCCGAGGACTACCGGCTGACGGAGCGAGTCGACTCGTCACAGGGGCGCTGCGGCTTCAGCGCTTCTTTCGAAAGCGGCCGACCCACAGCGTCAGCTCCTCCGAGCCGCGCCAAGACGCCGCGCCCAGGTACAGGCCAGCATAGGCCCCGAGCACCAGGGGCGCCTTGATGAGAGTCACCTGCTCGCGCAGCAGCCACCAAAGCGCGAAGGCCGGAAGCGCCGCGACCAGCGCTGAGCCCAAGAAACCCAGGATCGCAAGCAAAGGAATGCGCAGCTCGGGCAGGCGTCTCTTCAGGAAACGCGCGAGCAGCAGAAGCTCGGTCCAGGCGCCGAAGCTCGCGCCGAGCGCCAGGCCGCAGGCGCCGAAGTAGAGCGACCGCCCGGAGGCCGACGACGGAGCGACGCCGGTCAGCTGCGAGACCGAGAAGCCGTCGAGCCAAAACATCGTGCCGAGACCCACCGCTACCGAGGCCACCAGCCGCGCCGCGCTGATGCGCGCCGGCGTTCGGGTGTCGCCGACGGCGAAAAACGCGTTCTGCAGCAGCCTCGAAACCGCCGAAGCGATCAGCCCGAGGGTGTATGCGGCGAGAACCGCGGTGGTCAGCCACTGAGAATCCGCGCCGAAGCTGCCGCCTCGATAAAGCAGGCCGACCACCAGGAATCCGAAGCAGAGGTAGCCGATCACCGAAGGGGCGATCATGAAGGTCGACTGCCGGATACCTCTCTCGATCCGATCGGCGATCTGCTGGGCAGCGGCGCGCGAACCGGCGCGCGACAGCTCGGGCAGCTCCGCGGCGGCTACGGAGATCCCGAAGATCGCCACCGGCAGGTTGATCAGGATCGCCGAGTAGTTGATCACTCCGGGCGCCCCGGCGGCCAGCAGGGTGGCCAGCGCCCCGTCGATGTAGAGGGAGATTTGGACCACCCCGCGCCCGGCCACCGCC
>JBCCLG010000714.1:0-3432 GCA_039027015.1 Acidobacteriota bacterium
GCCCCGTGAAAAATTACCCTGCCCTCGTCTTCGTCCTGGCCATCCTCGGTCTGCCGTCCCTGCTCATGGCGCAGCCCGCCAGTCCCGATAACGGCAGCCTTGAGGAACAGCTCTCCCACCTGCGCGCTTTGAAGCCGACCGCCGAGGCGCTCAGCGCCATGAGCCCGGACGAGCGGCGCGCCGCCAAGGCCGAGTGGGAGACCCTGCTGCGCGCCGAAGTGGCCCGCGTGGGCGCGGAAGTAAGCACAGAGGGCGGCTATCGCCCGCTCGAAGAGTCCCGGCCGGTGAAGGCCGTGCCGAGAAAACTCTTCGGAAACATCACCTACGACTCCGGCAACGTCACGGGAACCTCGGGCGTCAACAGCCAGATGGTGGGCAACCGCTTCGATTCGGCGGTCAACGCCGCCGGCACCGCCTGCTGTGCCCCGGTTCCGACCTCTGGCTCGGTCACCATGATCACCTTTGACATGGTCAACACCTTCTTCGGATCGGCCGTCTGGAGCCTTTACAGCAACATCATGGGCACCGGGGCTGACCAGGTGACCTCGATGGCCAGGTCGGGCATCATGACCGGGCTCAACACCCTCAACGTCATGTCCCCGACCACCGCGAACGCCTACGCCAACGGCACCTTCTTGGCCGGCATCTGGCAGTTCGATCCCACCATGACCGCTCTCGGCGTCGATACGGGCACCACGGGCGGCCAAGGCTTCCACGGCATCAGCCTCAACGACGGCGGCATGGGCAGCATGCTCACCACCATCACGGCCGGCGGCATGGGCCTCAACGCGGTCTTTAGAGTTTCCGGCGACGTCGTGACGCCGATCGAGCTGATCGACTTCAAAGTCGAGGACTGATCTCGGCCGCTCCTGCGCCTTCTCTCGCTTCCTCCAGACCCATGACGCCGCCTGATCTCGAGCGGCTCCGCGCTCCGGGTTCGCGCCCGGCCCGCGTGAAGGTCCTCAGCCTCGCCGCGCTGGCGGCGCTGGGACTGTGCGGCTGCGGAGGCGTGGGTTCTAGGGCCCCGGGGGAGCGGCTGAACGTGCTGGTGGTCACCTTCGACACCACCCGCGCCGACCACATCGGAGCCTACGGCTACGAAGAAGCGCGCACGCCGGTGGTCGACGCCCTGGCGTCTCAAGGCGTGCTCTTCGAGAACGCCTACGCGCCGGTGCCCATCACCCTGCCCTCCCACTCCAGCCTCATGACCGGCAAGGTGCCGCTGGCCCACGGCGTGCGCGACAACGGCCTCTTCGTTCTCGGCGAGGAGCAGCTCACCCTGGCGGAGATCCTCAGGGACGAGGGATACCGCACCGGCGCGGCGATCGCCTCCTTCCCGCTCACCTCGCGGTTCGGGATCGGCCAGGGCTTCGAGCTCTTCGACGACCACGTGACCGCCGACCTCGAGGATCTCTACGGCGACCGGGCCTTCCCCAAAAGCGATTTCTTTTTCGATGAGCGGCCCGCGGGCCGGGTCAACGAGGCGGTGCTGCCCTGGCTCGAGGAGAACGCCTCGGAGCCTTTTTTTCTATGGGTCCACTACTTCGACCCGCACCACCCCCACACGCCACCGCCGCCCTACGATCAGCTCTTTGCCCACGAGCTGTACGACGGCGAGATCGCCTACGCCGACGAGAGCCTGGGAGTGCTGCTCGGTCGGCTCGAGAGCCTGGGAGTGCGCGAGCGCACGCTGGTGGTTTTCGCCGCGGACCACGGCGAGGGGCGCGGAGACCACGGCGAATCCACCCATTCGCTTCTGGCCTACAACTCCACCCTGCACGTGCCCCTCGTGATGCATCGGCCGGGCGGGCCGAGCGGGCGGCGGGTCGCCGAGAGGGTGAGCACCGTGGACGTCATGCCGACCGTGCTCGGGCTTCTGGGGCTCGAGCTGCCCGGCGAGCTGGAGGGCCAGATTCAGGGCGAGAGCCTGGCGCGTCACTTCGAGGCGCAGCCGGCGCAGGAGGTCGCGCGCTCGCGCCGGCAGCTTTACGCCGAGACGCTCTCCCCTCGCCTGACCCGCCAGTGGGGCGAGCTGAGGGCGCTCTACTACGGCGACTACAAATTCATTCACGGGCCGCTGCCGGAGCTTTACGACCTGGGCGCGGACCCCGGAGAGCTGGACGATCTCTCGGCACGGGAGCCCGATATCGCCCGCGATATGGAGCGCAGGCTCGCCGGCTTTTTGGCCGATCACGCGGTCACCGACCTCGACGCCTCGGTGGCGCTGGACGAGGAGAGCGTGCGCCGCCTCCAGGCCCTCGGCTATCTGCAGAGCAGCGGCGATAAGGTCGGACCGATCGAGGAGACCCTGAGCCGCGAGGGCGATCCGCCGCAGAAACACGCCGCGTCCACCACCGCCTACAGCCAGGCGAAGTCGCTGCTTTTCGCCGGCAAGGCCCTCGAGGCGCGCGAATTTCTGACCGATCTGCTGCGCCAGTCGCCGGGCAACCCCCACTACCTCGAGCTGATGCTGGCGGCTGAGAAGCGTCTCGGGCGACGCGAGCGCGCCCTCGAGCTGGCCGAGCAGCTGCGGGCGCTGGCCCTCGAGGGCGGATATCCGCCCCTCGAGAAAATCCAGAGGACGGTGGGCGATCTCCACCTCGAGTCGGGCGATCTTCAGGCCGCCTACGACGAATATCGCGAGGCCCTGGCCGTCGCCCCTTCGGCGAGCGGCTTCCACCGTCTGGCGAGAATCCACCAGGCGCGCGGCCAGCAGGCCGAGGAGCTGCGCTTTTTAGAGCGCGCCCTCGAGACCGACGAATCCTTTACCCTCGCCCGCCTCGACCTCGGAATCGCCCGCGCCAAAAAAGGCGACCTCGACGGCGCGGAGAAGGCCTTCACCAGAGCCCTCCAGGACCAGCCCTACTTCGCGCGCGCGCACTACAACCTCGGCGCCCTGCTGGTGGAAAAAGAGCGCCTGGACGACGCCGCGGTGCGTTTTGAGAGGGCTCTCGAGCTGCGCCCCGACTACCACCTGGCGGCCCTCGCGCTCACCGAGATCTACACGGTTTTGGAGAGGCCCACCGACGCCCGGTCCATGGTCGATCGCCTCGGCCGCCGGGCCCCGGGCTCGCGGGAGCATCAGCTGGCCCTGCAGATCACCACGGGAGACTCCTGAATGAAGAGGCGCTCGCCCTCGAGCTCAGCCACCGGCGCCGGCCGCTTCGCGCCCCGACTCCTTGCGCCCCGACTCCTCGCGCCCCGACTCCTCGCGCCCCGAATCCTCGCGCCCTGGGCCCTCGCCGCGGCCCTCGCCCTCGCCGGCTGTGGCGACGAGCTCGGCACCGCGGACGCGCCGGCGGAGACGGCCGGTCGCGGCGGGTCGTGGCTCGGCAACGGCACCGGATGTTATCTCGGCCTTCACAAGTGTCGCGAAGATGAGACAGGGCACGGAGAAGCTGAGACTCAGACGTGTGACGAAGTCGAGATCGA
>JBCCLG010000715.1:0-3414 GCA_039027015.1 Acidobacteriota bacterium
CGCAAGGCCCAGGCGAAGGAAGAGCGAGTCACCGAGGGGGAGTACTCGATCCTGGCGTATCGACTCTCTCAGGACGGCGAAAAATTGGTGGTCTCGCGCAGCCCGTCTCCTCTCTTCGACGACACCGACGAAAGCGAAATCTGGATCCTCAACGCGGACGGTAGCTCGCCTCTCCGGCTCACCGAAAATCAGGTCTTCGAATCCGGCGCCGCGCTATCCAACGACGGCTCCCAGGTCGCCTACATCACGGGCGCCAGCGCCGACTTCGAGGACTATCACAACAGGAATCTCTTCCTCGTGCCGAGCGGCGGCGGGCCGTCTCGGCTGCTGCTTGAAGAGATGCCCTACGAGGTCACCGAGCTCCACTGGTCGGGAGACGGCAAATCGCTTTTCTTCAACGCCAACACCGGCATCAGGCGCCAGCTCTTTCGCCTCGAGCTCGAAACCGAAACCTTCGAGCCAATCACCCAGGGGGACCACGGCTTCCGCGGCTGGCACTACGAGAGTTCGCAGGATCTTCACCTCGTGGCGATCGAGGACAACGACAACGCCGGCGACCTCTGGCTGGTGCCCGGCAACGCCCAGGATCCCAATCAGAGCCGCCAGGTGAGCCACCTCTTCGACGATCTGCCGCAGCGCTTCCTCTTGCCGACGGTCGAGGCCGTGCGCTGGAAGGGCGCTGACGGTCAGCAGGTGGAAGGCCTGCTCTTCTATCCCCTCGACTACCAGAAGGGCGAGCGCTACCCGCTGGCCGTGCAGACCCACGGCGGCCCCGCGGCCTCCGACAAATTCGGCTTCCAGCGCTGGAATAACTACATCCAGGTGCTGGCCGCCCGCGGCTGGATGGTTTTTCGCCCCAACTACCGCGGCAGCACCGGCTACGGCGACGCCTTCCTGCGCGACATGGTGGGCCATTATTTCAATCAGGCCCATCTCGACGTCATGACCGGTGTCGACATGCTGATCGCGCGCGGCCTAGTCGACGGCGATCGCATGATCAAAATGGGCTGGTCGGCCGGCGGTCATATGACCAACAAAATCATCACCTTCACAGACCGCTTCAAGGCCGCCTCGTCGGGCGCCGGCGCGGTCAACTGGATCTCCATGTACGGCCAAAGCGACGTACGCATCTACCGCACCCCGTGGTTCGGCGGCACGCCTTGGCAGAAGGATGCGCCGATCGACGTCTACTGGCAAAACTCGCCCCTCGCGGATATCTGGAAGGTGAAAACGCCCACCCTGGTGCTGGTCGGCGAGAACGACGTGCGCGTCCCCATGGCGCAGTCCGTGGAGCTCTACCGGGCGCTCAGGACCAACGGAGTCGAAACCAAGCTCTACGTCGCTCCCCGGCAGCCCCACGGATTCCGCGAGCTGCGTCATCAGCTCTTCAAAGGCAACATCGAGCTGGAGTGGTTCGAAAAGTGGGCCCTGGGCCGCGAATACACGTTCGAGGAAGCTCCCCACACCGAAGAGTCGGACGAGGAGGAAGAGGAGGACGAGCCCCTGGCGCCCTAGCGGAGCCAGGATTTCCAACTGCCGGTTCTCGATACGATTTTCGCTCTCGCAGCGTGCGCAGGGGAGAGCCTTGTAGACCGTGCGACCGTCAGAATCCGTGGCCAGAGGTTACGACGAGCGTCAGATAGCCTCCGATGAATGGGCGGCGTCCCGGAATCCGTGGATTGAGTTTCCATGGTTGGCACCTTGCATCTCTCGCCTACCGTTTTTGTAGAACTAATTCCCGCTCTGGACAATCGGCCGGAAAAACGCTTCAGGTATGGCGTAGAGTCCGCCCTCTACTTCATTCTCGGCATAGTCGGCCGTCCAGTCGTATTCGTTGAAAGTGTCATCGCACCTAGGGTCAAAGCCAATAGACGAGTCGTCGCCTAGACGATCGACCACGGCTGCGTGCAAGCGTTGAACTAAAAGCCATGATTCGCGCTGATACTTTCGAATCTCTTCTTCTGAAGAATATTGACAAAAGTATCTTGGCCCGCTTCTCCAATATGCGAGTAGAACAGAAGCGACATCGCACTTACTATGATCTATCAGCAAAGAAATCTCATCGCCGCCGCCATCCCAGTTGAAACCGGCAATCATCAAATGGATCTCTTCTGGGACCTCGATCTCTTTGAGCAGGCGACTCAGGTTTGCCGCGCTGATTTCATCATCCCCCTCTTCATCGTCATCGAGGTGAACCCATCCATCTTCAAGAAAAAAGTCGATTCGGCGCTGCTGCTCTGGAGTGAGTTTTTCTCTCATGTTTTTCGCATCCTTCCTCTATTCGCATCTAGCCTCATTACCCCAAGGCGCTTGATCGTGCACATACCGGCGATCGCTTCTTCCAAGATCTCAAAAAAGCTGCGATCTGTCTACCGGCGCTTTTTCGGCAAGAAGTTCGCGGAACTGCGCTTCGGGCGCTAGCGTCTGCCCCTTGTCGGGAGACTCGTAAAAGCAGACCCTACTCTGAAAGCAAAGTTTGTTCCCGGGCATCACTTGAAAGCAGCGATAGCATAAGGGCCTTTCCTTTTCTCGGACCCAGGCGTTGATAGATATGTAGCATTTTGCTTCCATGATCACTCACTCAGGGCTTTCGATTTCGACCGGCGCTTGTACTCTCTTCCGAGGAGCAGCATTTCGAACGGTTTGCCTGCTTCTCGGAGGCCGCAATCATCGGCTCCAGCAGAGTCTTTGGGATGTAGCCAGCGCTATCTGAGCACTCCACTAGTATCTATCTACTTCAAAGGGAAGGTTCATGATCCTCCCGGTGCTCCTGGGGGAGCCTCAGGAACCTTAAAGAAGTTCTGCATTTCTTTTCGCGAGAGCAGTCTGTCGTGTTGACCGTCCCGGTCAGTATCGACTCTGACGCCTGTCACCTCGCCATTTTTGTGCTCTACGAGAACCTCAAAGATTCCGTCATAGTCGCGGTCCTCCCATATTTCACTTATAGCCATGGCAGTTGAGAAGTCTGCCGGCTCTCCAGCGAAGAATACCTTCGCGTCAACCCGTCCGTCGCGATTCGAGTCTACCTGCTGACTATACGCACGCCCCCAACGGTACTTGTAGTAGATGATTCCAAGGTGAGGATTGTCTTCTGAATCTGTTCGAAACATGTAACCGGTCAGAGCGGCCGCAGCAGTAGTAGTTATCACGAGGATGATACGCACGGAGCCGCGTATTTCTATCAGGCGCATATTGATCCAACCTCTCATTGCTGCGGCGGATTGGGTTCGCGTCGAAACACTTCATCTTCTGGCCATCCGATGCTAGACGGCAAAATTCAGCTGTCAGTCGAAACCTCCTGGCGATCGATGATGTTGCCGACTTCCTCGCGAACAGACTCCAAGACGTGCCGTAGTCGCTCGCTTGGTGCTTGTTTTAACAATCGGTCGGTTGCCCACTTGAGCCGTCGAGCAA
>JBCCLG010000716.1:0-3408 GCA_039027015.1 Acidobacteriota bacterium
GGCTCCTGGACGCTGCATGCGCTCTAGGGTCTCTTCGACCTGGCTCTGCGAGAGAACAAGGTGGGTTTTCGACTTGTTGAGCACCGCGCGGAAGGGATCGACCAACGAGTCCGCAAGCGCCAACTCGCCGGTGTTGTCCTGAAACTCACCGAGCACGATCTCGAAGCGCTCCTCGGGCGGCAGCTCGGGTGCGCCGAAGCCATCGAGGAGCTTGCCGAGAAAGAAGGCTGCGACCAGCAGGAAGACGAGAAGAGCGACCCCGGGGACCCAGCGCCGCCTGGGACGCAAATCGAGCATGGTGTCGGACGCGGCGAGAGGAGCGCTCGTCGGCACGTGGGCGCCGCTGCCGCGCAAAACCGGCGACTCGATGATGCCCGAGGAGATCTGGCCGGTCAGGCGACCGAACGCCAGGGCGACCTCTTCGGCGTTCTGCGGCCGCGCCGCGGGATCCTTGGAAAGCAGCCGATCGATCAGGTCCGACAGCTCCTGCGGAACGTTGGGATTGACCTCGACCACCGAGACCTGGTCGTGCAGCATGACCTGCTTCAGGGTCGCGAGGGTGTTGTGGGCCTTGAAGGGCGACTGGCCGGTCAGGCACTCGTAGAGCAGCACCCCCAGGGAGAAGAGGTCCGAGCGATGGTCGACCTCCTCGCCGCTGACGTACTCCGGCGACATGGAGCGACTGGTGCCAACCAGCTGACCCTTGCTGGTGAGCACAGGGTCGAGCTCGGAGCTGAGGATGGGCTTGGCGAGGCCGAAATCGAGAATCTTCGCCCGGCCCCGGGGCGTGATCATGATGTTCTCGGCCTTGAGGTC
The DNA here is from genome assembly GCA_039027015.1 of Acidobacteriota bacterium. Classification (GTDB taxonomy): domain Bacteria; phylum Acidobacteriota; class Thermoanaerobaculia; order Multivoradales; family J023; genus JAUIJL01. The sequence continues at coordinate 817 of JBCCLG010000716.1, forward strand.
GCGGTGCAGGATACCGTTGGCGTGGGCCTCGGCGAGACCCGACGCGATCTCGTGCCCTAGGCTGGCGACGCGCAGCGGATCGAGGGGCCCTTCGGTGAGGTAAGTGTCGAGGGTGCGCCCGTCGACGTACTCCATCACGATGCAGTCGGCGTCGTCCTCGTCCTGGAAGATGCCGTAGAGGTGCACGATCGACGGATGGTTGAGCCGCGCCGTGGCCCGCGCCTCGCGCTTGAAGCGCGCGCGGTTATCTTCCGCGTTGAGGCGGTCCGGGCGGATCTTCTTGATCGCCACCCAGCGGTCCAGACGGTCGTCGTAGGCCTTGAAGACCTCGCCCATACCGCCTTTGCCAAGCAACTCGTAGACCCGATAAGAGCCGATCCGCTCAATCATTCTCTGAATTATAAGTCTGGCTCGATGGTAGGACGCTGCAGAGACCGGGGGAAGAGGCGCTCCGAAACCGTCGACGGAGCGTCGGCTCTCCAAACCCGTGCACGGCTTGGAGAGCGAAAGGCGGCGGATCTCTGCCGATCAGCGCAGCCTCTCCACGGGATGGCAGCGCATAGCGGCGTCCTCAGAATACGCGAGGCCATCTAGCCTAGACGGGCAGGCCTCGACATACAAGGCCAACCCGGGCTCCGGCGAGCCCGAGGCGGACGCTCAGCAAACGGTAACTCAGCCGATCGAGGCCGCGCCGCTACCTGATGCGCGAGCGTCGATTCGGGTTGTCGGTCGTGAGATCGATGACGATCTCGAGCGTCTCGGTTTCTACGCCGAAGACCAGACGCTGCCCGGAGTAGTCCGGGTGGGAGACCTCGAGCACGTAGACGCCGGGCTTGAGGCTCAGGACGCCGAGTCCGGAGGCGACGCCCAGGGGGTCGTCGTCGAGGAAAAGCTCGGCATCTGCGGGATAAATGGTCATCGTGACGCCTTGGGGCGCGGTGGGCCGAGGCTTGCGCGGCTCGGGCGGTCTGGCGGGCGCCGGGGCCGGCTGCGGGGCGGGCGCCGGGGCCTGCGGCTGCACGATGTAGATGGGCGGCGGCTGATAGGTCGGCGGGGCTGGCGCCGGCGCCGAGACGCGATCCCCGGCGATCCGAGGCTCGGTGGGGCTCGGGTCGACGTAGACCACAAAGGGCGCCTGGAAGCCGCCGCCCCGGAAACGCGGCGAGTGGTAGGCCTTGGGGGCCTGAATCACCGGCGAGCTGAGCAGATCGCTGTAGAAGCCCGGTCGCGCGTTGGCGGCGCTGCCCAGAGCCCCGAAGAGCCTGGGGTTGGCCCGGCGCGCGCTGAAGTTCTGCTGGGGCTGGGGCGCCGGACGCGTGGAGTGAGAGCGGATCTGGTAGTTGCCGCGCTGCTGGGCCTCGCCGCGCGCGGGCACGAGCAGAAAGAGAAGAAGGGCGCCCAGCGCCACGGCGAGCCAGCCCGCGGGCTCGAGGAGGGGCGCCGCGGCGGCGACGGCCTGCGGCCGGGGAGATCGACGGAACGGGGCTCTCGGATGGGGTGCTCTTGGCATACCGGGCTCCTTCTTTCTGACTCGTGCGCGGCCTCTGCTGCGGAGGTCTATTTCGTGGGGGATGCGGAAAGGGCGGGTCGATAGATCTGCGGAGTAGCGATCCGCCGCCAGGCTCGCTACTCCTAGTGTAGCAGCCCACGGCCGGACGCCGGGGTCAGCGGGCGATGGGCGCCGCGAGTAGCTTGTCGGGAATGCCGAATGACCGCACCAGATGGCTGGCCTGCGGGCGCAGCTCGGCGCACAGGCTGAGGGTGAGTCGGCGCACGGCCCGCGCCTTGGAGCCTTCGAAATAGCCTTGCTCCAGGAAGAAACCTCGATCTTCTTCGAGTCGGGACAGCGCGAAGAGATCGCACAGCCGGCCGAGGATCGCGACGGTACCCGGATCCTCAGCCTGCCGGACGGCCTCGTCAAAGCGGTCGAGCAGCACGGAGTCAACGTGGGCGCGCGCGGCGCTCACCAGGTGGTCCTGGCACTCGTTGAGGGCCTCGGCCATCGGCATCTCGCCGTCGAGACGCGCCTTCAGCCGGCGCGCCACCGAGGACACCAGCTGATGCTCGCGCCAGGCGAAGGCCGCGCGATGAAAGTCTCGATCGAGCAGGTGCTCGTCGCTGGTGGTGCGGGTGATCACGGGATTGAGCTCCGAGACGGTGGTCGCCGCGCGCTCGGCCACGTAGCGCACCAGGCCGAGAGGCTTCATGCGGCCGAACTGACGCTTGAAGCCGCCCAGGAGCGATTTGGCCAGCAGCTGGAGCAGCACCGTATTGTCGCCCTCGAAGGTGGTGAAGACGTCGCTGTCGGCCTTCATATCGGCGAAGCGATTCTCGGCCAGATAGCCCTGGCCGCCGCAGCATTCGCGCCCGGTCTGCACGCAGTCGGTGGCGTGCCAGGTGGCGATCGCCTTGAGACCGGCGGCCTCCGCCTCGACCTGGCGGCGCTCCATGGGATCGGAGGCCACAAAGTCGCGCCGCAGCGCGTGCAGCGCGAAGTGCAGGGCGTAGGTCTTGGCCAGCCGCGGCATCAGCTTGCGCTGGTGAGCCTGGTAGTCGAGAAGGCGGGTCTCCGGCCTCTCGAGCGGCCCGAAC
>JBCCLG010000717.1:0-3396 GCA_039027015.1 Acidobacteriota bacterium
ATGACTAATCCCAGGTCGCCCGCAGTCAGCAGCGGAAGCAGCGGAGGCAGTGGGTGCCGAAGGAGGGCCTGCCGGACGCGAGCGCCGCCGGGGACGACCCGACCACCGCCGCCCACACCGCCGCCGTCGCCGTCCGCGTGGCCAACGCCGCCAGGAACCTTGGGAGCATCCCGGACTCCACCATCCCCAAGGCCCAGAAACGGGAGCTGAAGCGCCTGTCCCGAGACACCCTGGAGCTAGTGGCCTCCCAGCGGCAGACGGAGCAGGAGATCTCGGCGGGGGAGAGGCCGTCCAACGACCCCGAGGCCAAGACCGCCAGACTCGCCGTCCGCGAAGGCCTCCTCCGCACCGCCAACAAGGCCTTCCGAGTGGCGGAGAGCGAGGCCCGGGTCCGGCTGGACACCCCTCAAGTCCGGGACGCCCTCATCTCCCAGCTCCGCGAGGACCATCTGGAGGGCTCCAGTCCCGGCCAGTACTTCTTCGAGGCGGGCAGCCAGGCATGGAAGTCGGCCACGAAGAGCGCTCAGCAGCGAGCCGCCGCGATCCTCCGAGGGTCTCAGCCCGCCCTTCCTCCCTCCTCCCCCACCTCAGCGACCCCAGGAGACTCCCCGACGTGAAGCGACTCCTCCCCTTCGCCGTGCTCGGTCTATTTCTCGCCGGCAGCGCCAGCGCCCAAGACCGTCTTCTGCCCTTCGACCCCACCGTTGAAACCCTGGAGAACGGCCTGCAGGTCATCCTGATCCCGATGTCCGCCGAGGGCCTGGTCTCGCACTGGACCCTGGTGCGGGTGGGGGCCCGCGACGAGATCGACGACGGTCGCACGGGCTTCGCGCATTTCTTCGAGCACATGATGTTTCGCGGCACGGAGAAATTTCCTGCCGAGGTCTACAACCAGAAGATCACCTCCATAGGCTCGAACAGCAACGCTTTCACCAGCACCGATTTCACCGCCTATCACAACACTCTGGCGGTCAAGGATCTCGGCACTCTGCTGGAGCTTGAGAGCGATCGGTTCCAGAACCTCTCCTACTCCGAAGAGGCTTTCCAAACCGAGGCCGGGGCCGTCTACGGCGAGTATCGAAAAAACCGAGCGAGCCCCTTTTTCACGATCTACGAGGCGGTGCGCCAAGAGGCGTTCGACACGCACACCTATGGCCACACCGCCATGGGGTTCGTCGAGGACATTCAGCAGATGCCCACCGGCTTCTCGTACTCGGCCGAATTCTTTGACCGCTTTTATCGGCCCGACAACTCGATTCTGGTGATCGTCGGGGATATCGACGTCGATGAGACCCTCGAGATGGTCCGCCGCTACTACGGAGGCTGGAAAACCGGCTACCAGGAGCCGACGGTTCCGCAAGAGCCCGAGCAAACCGCCGAGAAACGCATCGACGTGGCCTATGAAGGCTCGACCCTGCCGATTCTCTGGCTGTCCTACAAATTTCCCGCCTACGATCCGTCGAGCGTCTCCCAGGTGGCGGCGAGGGTTCTCGCCGAGCTGGCGTTTGGCCAAACGAGCGAGGTCTACCGCAAGCTGGTGCTCGAGGATCAGTCGGTGGTCAGCCTCGCCGGCGGCCCCGACGCCACGCGGGATCCGGGCGTTTTCGATCTTTACTCCATGGTGAAGGACCCGGCGAAAGTCGACTCGGTGCTCGCCGATCTCGACGCCGCCATGGCCAAGCTCAAGGCCGAGCCGCCGTCGGAGGAGTCGGTGGCGGCCATCCGCTCGCGCCTGCGCTACGGCTTCCTGATGGCCCTCGACACCCCCGAGAGCGTCGCCGGTTCGCTGGCGCAGCAAATTTCTCTCACCGGCACGCTCGAGGGCGTGGAGACCTATTACGAAACCCTGGCCAAGGTGACACCGGCGGACGTGCAGCAGGCCGCCGAGGCCTATTTCGACGCCAAGCGCCGGACCGTCGCGGTGCTGCGAGGTAAATCATGATGGTGCCGTCGGCCTTCGAAAAACTCCCGTTTCCAGCCTGCCGCGGGCTCGCCGGCCCGGCGCTGGCGGCGGCCCTCACCCTGGCCGTCTCGGGGTGCGCCTCCGAACCGGCGCCGTCCGCGTCCCAGGACGGGCCCGAGAACGCGGTTCTGATGCCCGTCGAGGGCGATCAAACGATCAGCTTCAAAGTGTGGTTCAAGGCAGGTTCGCAGAATGATCCGGCCGGCAAAAGCGGTCTTGCCGCGCTCACCGGCGCGATGATCTCGGAAGGCGCGACCACCGAGAACAGCTATAGCGAGATTCTCGAGAAGCTCTATCCGCTCGCCTCGAGCTACGGCGTCAAGGTCGACAAGGAGATGACAACCCTGGTCGGCAGGACCCACGTCGATAACCTGGAGAGCTTCTTCGGCCTTTTTCAGGACGCCTACCTGAAGCCTGCGTTCGACGAGAAGGATTTCGACCGCCTGCGCGCCCGTCAGAAGAGCTATCTGGAGACGACCCTGCGCTTTTCGAGCGACGAGGAGCTGGGCAAGGCGGCTCTCACCTACTCGGCGTTTCGCGGCACGCCCTATCAAGACCCGATCGCCGGCACGGTGGAGGGTCTCGAGGCGCTGACCCTCGAGGACGTGCGCGAGTTCTACAGCACGCACTACAGCCAGGCCAACGCGGTGGTGGGTCTCGGCGGCGGCTTCTCCGGCGATCTGGCTGAGCGCTTCGCGGCGAGCCTCGAGGCCCTCCCGGCCGCGGGCGAGCTTCCGCCGGTTGAAGTCCAGGCGGTCGAGAAAACCGGCCGGCACGTGCTGCTGGTCGACAAGCCCGGGGCCGACGCCTCGATCAGCTTCGGCTTCCCGATTGACGTGCGGCGCGGCGAGAAAGACTTCTACGCGCTGTGGATCGCCAATTCCTGGCTCGGTGAGCATCGCAACACTGCGGCCCGGCTCTTTCAGGTGATCCGCGAAGCGCGCGGCCTGAATTACGGCGACTACTCCTACATCGAGGCGTTTCCCAACGGCGGCTCGCGCTCCATGCCGCCCACCAACGTGGCGCGCCAGAATCAGCTTTTCGAGGGCTGGATTCGCACGCTGCCCAACGAGCAGGCGGCTTTCGCTCTGCGCGCGGCGCTGCGCGAGATCGAGACCCTGATCAACGAGGGCATGAGCGAAGAGGACTTCGAGCTGACCCGCTCGTTTCTGCGCACCTACCACCTGCATTTCGCGCCGAGCACCCTCGAACGCCTGGGCTACCGCATCGACGACGCCTTTTACGGCATCGCCGGCAGCCACTGGGGGGTTCTAGAGGTCTTACCACTAGCATCTATCACCAAATCGGCCAAAAGAGCGCGCGCAGAAATCTTTACTCCTGAGCGACCATCGTTATGCTGGCGCACACTGACTCCAGCGAGTCCTCTTCGATCCGGACTTGCAACTAGCCCAACAACTTGAGCGTGTTCTAAA
>JBCCLG010000718.1:0-3385 GCA_039027015.1 Acidobacteriota bacterium
CCAGAGATGATTTCTCCCCGCTCAGACAGGCTCAGGGCCGTGCTCGGATCCCCCGACGCCTCGGTCGCTCCGGCGGACTCGGCCTTGCCGGCGCCTCGAGACCACCCCCCCCAGCGAGGCACTCAGAGCTGTGCAGCCCTCTAAGCGGCGGGCCCGATCAGCCTTGCTTCGGCGGGCAAGGAGAAAACGGCTCGGCCTTCCCAACCGTCCGGCAACGCAGGCTCCTCGGCGCAGGAATTCAAGTGGATCGACCTTCGCTGGCGGCGCCAGGGGTCCTGCGCGCGGCCCTTCGAACTCGCGCGGCCAGCCGTTGTGCCGCCCGAGTTCTTGGAGGAGGTGGACCCGCTCCCGATTCGGGCCTTCGTCGAACCCGCGGTCGACGCGGGGCCGCTCCCGCAGATGGACCCGGGACCTTCTCCAGAGATGATTTCTCCCCGCTCAGACAGGCTCAGGGCCGTGCTCGGATCCCCCGACGCCTCGGTCGCTCCGGCGGACTCGGCCTTGCCGGCGCTCCGAGATCTCCTCCAGCGAGGAATCTAGGGCTGCGCGGCCGGCCCTCGACGGAGGCCGAGACTCTCTCTCCTCCGCCTGAACGGCAGCGTAGCCCGGAGCGACAAGGAGCCGGGGGCTCTCCTCTCGGCCCCCGAAGCCTGTATGAGCGGGTCGGATCCATCTCTGGAGAGGGACTCGGGAAGGCGGAGGAAGGGGCCGAGGGGGAGCCGAGGGAAATCGGCGGTCCCGGAGTGGGAACGATTCCACCACCTTGGGGGACCCCAGCATCGAGTCGGTTGGCCGCGCGAGTTCTGAGGGGGCCGAGAGGAGAGCACCGGGCGGCTGAAGCAGCGGAGGGCTCGGGAAGAGTCGCCAGCGAAGAGATGAGAAAAGCCGCCTGATCGGCAGCTCCCAACCAAAAAAACGCCCGTCTCGCCCCGGACAATAGGCCCGGGGCGAGTCCACCGATCAGAACCGAACCCGAGCAGAAACCCCGAAGGTCCGCGGCTGGTTGGTGAGATAGCCCACCCGAGCCAGGGTCCCGCGCTCCTGGTCGAGGGCCAGGAAGGCGATCTCGTCGGTCACGTTGTTGATGAAGCCCGAAACGTCCCAGCGCTCGCTGCTGAAGCCGACCCGCAGGTTGAGGATGTCGTAGGACGGCAGCTCCGGGTTGAAGGTGAAGGCGTTGGCGGTTAGAGGACCGCCGATGGTGTTGGGCAGAGCCAGCAGGTTGACCGTGCCAAAACCCTCGGCCTGGTCGCCGATCTGAGTGAAGCGATCGCCCACGTGCTGGTAGCTGCCGATGGCGTAGCCCGACCAGCCGCCCTGCATCTCCCAGCGGTAGGTGGCCGCCAGGGAAACCTGCAGCTCGGGCACGGTGGGCAGGCGGTTGCCGCTCTCGATGCCCGAGACCACGCTGACGTTGCCGTCGGCGTCGGTGGAGGTCAGGGTCGAGCGCAGCTCGGAGTCGGTGTAGCTCGCCGACAGCGCGATGTCGAAGAAGAAGCTGATCGGCAGCACCAGGTCCAGCTCAAGACCGCGGCTCTCCGCCTCCGGCACGTTGAAAATCACGCGCGACGAGCACGAGCCGGCGGTGACGGTCGCCTGCAGATCGTTGATGTCGATAAAAAACGCCGCGATGTTGAACAGGCCGCGGCCGTCGCGGAAGGTGCGCTTGGCGCCGATCTCGTAATTCCACAGCTCCTCGTCGTCCCAGGTGTCGTTACCGCCGAAAGTGGCGAGGTCCTGGGGCGTGCACAGGGGCTCGTTGAGCGGATCGTTGATGCCGCCCAGACGGAAGCCGTTCGAGACCTGGGCGTTCAGAATCAGCTCATCGCTGGCCCGGTAGCTCGCGATCAGGCGCGGGGCAAAGCCGTCGGCGGACGTGGTGCCGGGGGTCGAGACGAGAGCGGTACCGGTGTCGTCGTTGGCGAAGATGCCGTCAAAAATCTGCTCGCGGTCCTCGTCGAAATCGTAGAAGCGCAGGCCGGCGGTGAGGTCGAAGCGGTCGTTGATCGCGAAGGTGACCTCGCCGAAGAGGGCAAATTGATCGAGGTCGTAGCCGAGGTCTGAGAAGAAGAGGACGTCACGCGGCGCGCGCAGGCCGGCGGTGGGAATGCCCGAGGTGGACTCGAAGCCGGACACCAGGAGACTCTGGCCGTAGTCGCGCTCGATGGTGCTGTAGAACGCGCCGAAAACCCAGTCGACGCGGTCGCTGCCGCCCGCAAAGCGCAGCTCCTGGGTGAGCACCTCGGCCGTGGTGGCGTCGTCGAGCGGCGCGTCGATGCCGAAGGCCGGCTCGGGCAGGCCGATGCTGCCGCCGGTGATGCTGGCGGTGAGCGCGGTGGCGTCGCGCACCACCAGCACGTCACGGTCGGTGTAGGAGGTGACCGAGGTCAGGGTGAAGTTGTCAAACTCGTATTCGATGTTGAGGTCGAAGAGCAGGAACTCATCCGAGAAAGGCTCCTCGGTTTGGGTGAACTGCTCACGCTCGCCGAGATCGACCGCGGGGCGGGTGGTGGTGAAGGGGTTGGCCAGAATGTTGTAGGCGTCGATGCGGTTCCAGCCGTCGGTCTCAAGCTCTTGATAGATCAACCGGGGGGTGATGGTGAGACGCTCGTTGGGCTCAAAGCGAAAGGAAAGCCGGGCGCCGATGCGCTCGCCGCTGTTGACGTCGTCGCGCACGGAAAGGTTGGGCTGCACCGCGTCGATATAGCCGCCGAAGCCGGTGTAATAGGCCGCCACGCGCATCGCCGAGGTTTCGCCGAGGGGCACGTTGACCGCGACCTTGGCCTCGCCCAGGGCGTCGCCGTCGTCGATCGACATCAGCCCGAATTCGCCGAACGATTCGGAGACGCCGAGCTGCGGCTGGTTGGAGATGTAGCGCACCGTGCCCGAAAGGGAGCCGCTGCCGAAGAGCGTGCCTTGGGGACCGCGCAACACCTCGACCCGGTTCATGTCGAAGAGGTCGATGTCTGGGGTGAAGAGCGAGAGGGAGATCACCGACTCGTCGAGATAGACGCCCACCTGCTCCTTGACGCCGGGCTGGTCGCGCACCACCTGGCCGGCCGAGACGCCGCGCATCGCCACCTGGCTTTGGCCGGGCCCGAGGTTCTGCACGGAGAAGCCGGCCACGTTGTTGGAGACGTCCTCGAGGGTGACGGCGCCGCGCTCCCGTAGGACTTCTTCGGTGGGAGCGGCGATCGAGAACGGAACTTCCTGTAGGGTTTCTTCGCGCTTGCGGGCCGTGACGGTCACCTCTTCGGTGAAAGCGTCGTCGGGCTCGCCGCTCGCCGAGACGTCGGCGGCGGAATCAGCGGGAGCGGGATCCTGCGCCTCTCCGGCGAAGGCAGAAAAACTAAACAACAGCATCAGAGAGAGGGCGCTGATCAGC
>JBCCLG010000719.1:0-3385 GCA_039027015.1 Acidobacteriota bacterium
CCCCCCCCCGCTGCGCCCGCCGCCACGGCTCGAGCCTCAAGCTGTCCTCGCCGGAGATCTCGGGCCAACACGCAGAGCTGACCTCGCGCGACGGCTTCCTGTGGGTTAGGGACCTCTCGAGCAAGAACGGCTCTTTCCTGAACGAAGAGCGGATCGAGATGGAGGTTCGGCTCGCCGCGGGCGATCTGCTGCGCTTCGCCAATCGCGAGTTTCGTCTGGTCTCGGCCCACGAATCCACCCAGGGTTTGGGCTCCGTGACCCAGACGGTGGCGCTACCGTCGTCTCTCACCCCCTCGAATCTCGCCAAGCGCCTGGCGGTGATGCGCGAGATCCTCGAGCATCAGAGTCTGGTCGCTCACTTCCAGCCGATCGTCGACTTTGCCACGGGTCATATCGTGGCCTTCGAGGCTCTCGGGCGCGGGGTCCACGGCGATGAAATGGTGTCGCCGGGTGAGCTTTTCGAGCTTGCGTCGGGGCTGAGCCGCGAGGCCGACCTGTCGCGCAGCATGCGCCGGCAGGCGGTGATCGACGGGCACGCCATCGATCCGCCGGTTCTCTTTGTCAATACTCACCCCGCGGAGCTAGTGGGCGGCGCCCAGAGGCTTCTGACCTCCCTGGCGAACCTGCGGCGGTCGGCCCCCGATAGGCGGCTGGTGCTCGAGATTCACGAGGCGGCGGTCGCGACCCCCGAGCTGCTCATGGAAGTCGGTCGCGGGGTCGTCGAGCTGGAGATCGAGCTGGCCTTCGACGACTTCGGAACGGGCCAGGCCCGTTTGCTCGAGCTGGTCGAGGTGGCGCCGCGCTACCTCAAGTTCGACCGCGCCTGGATTTCCGGCATCGACCGCGCCACCCCGCATCGTCTGGAGATGCTCTCGAGGCTGGTGTCCATGGTCAAAAGCCTCGGGGTTCTGACGCTGGCGGAGGGCGTGGAGAACGCCGAGGAGGCGGAGACCTGCATTCAGGTGGGCTTTGAGCTGGCCCAGGGCTACCACTTCGGTCGCCCGTCGCCCGCCGGCTCGTGGAACGTCGCCTAGCCGGCTCGCAAGGCGCCCGAGCCTCCATCAAGGCAGCGGCTTGCCCGAGAGGTAGGTGCGGCTGCGGTCGCTCGCCTGCCCCGTCTTCTTAGCGTCGACCTCAAACGTCTGCCGATCCGCCTCCGCCAGCAGGCGGCCGCCGTAGAAGACGCGCTCGGCGTCTCGGGCGTAGCGGTGTCCCAAGACCTCGAACGATTCCGATTTGGCTCCCTCGACGGCTGCGCCTCGATAGAACACGGCGCCGGCGGCTTTGGCGAAGTCGTCCTCGAGAACCTCGAAGGTGGCGGGCTGGGCTAGCTCGAGGGGCCGGCTCCTGTAGTACCCGTCGGCCTCGTCGACGCCGTAATCCCTGGAAAGCGCGCGGAAGCTGGTCGGCATCGCCCCCGCAATCGCTTCGGTGTACCAATAGACCTTGAGAGCGTCGGTAGCGTAGCCGCTGGCCTTCCGCAGCACTTTGAAGCTCCCGGGCTCGGCCTCCGGAACCGGCCTCGTGCTGACGTAAACCTGGGACGAGTCGAGGCTGAACGGCTTCTCTAGAATCCTGAAGCCCGGCGCGTCCCGGCTGAGCAGAGCCGCATGGTGATAGGCCCGCTGCCGGTCACGGCTGTAGGGCTCCGAGAGGATTTCGAAACTCGCCGGCTCCGCTTCGGGGAGGACGTCGTTGCGGAGAAACACCCGCTCGGCGTCGCGCGAATAGCCCTCTCGGATCACCTTGAAGCCCGCTGCCTGGGCTCCTTCGATCTTCTTCCCCTTATAGAAGGCCGCCCGATCGTCGACGCCGAACTCGGAGTCGACGGTCTTGAAGCTGGCGGGATCCGCGCCCTCGACGGCCTTCTTGGAGATCCCCATTTTAGAGCGGAAACGGTAAACGACCTGGTCGGACTTCACCTCGTACCCGGTCCGCCCGCACGCCACCAAAACCAGCGAGAGAAGCGCTCCACAAGCCTTGACCATCGTTTTGAAGTCCATCGAGTCCCCGTTTTCTGCGGCGCGGTCTTTTTGTTTTGGAGAGGCCGTATTTTAAGGACCTCGCCGGAGGTTGTGCCAGCCTCAGCGGGTCTCGAGGCCTGATCGTCAGCGGAGGAGGCGGGCGCTTCTCGGTTGCGATCCATTTTTTCGGCTCTTGGTTTTAAGGTCGCTATGTGGTAATTTCATGGCAGGACTCGTGCGGCAAGCAGCAGGACTCTCGAACGAAAAACAGCAATGAAAATTCATTCTCATCTTCGCCAACCCGTCGCTGCTCGAGCTGCCTCACGCTCGGCCTCTGCGACCTTCGCGAGCCGCCGTTTCCATCGCCAAATCAGTCGTTTCTGTGGCGCCCTAAGAAGTCTTAAAGCACTGATTATATTGAGTTTGAAGACCTCTAAATCCTGCTCCTCGCCGTGGCGGGGAAGGGCTTAGTCTCCAGCAGTCCGGCTCCGTTCTGAGCTCGAATCAACCCGTCAGGACCGACCTTCGGCGGTCCCCGATTTTTGATCCAACCGACCTGCCCCGATACAACTGAACAAGGAAAAAGATAATGAAAAATCAATTGAAGAAACCCCTCCTTGCGATCGCCGCCGTTTTCTTTGGACTCTTCGCCGTCTCCGCCCTGGCGCAGGACCCCGGCGAGGCGGACGACAAAGCCGCCGCCGAGGCCGCCGCTGAGGCCGCTCGGATTCACGACTTCCATCACGGCAAAGATGGCCACAAGAGCGAGCACGAGCACCATCACGGCAACGATGGTCACAAGAACGAGCACGAGCACCACCACGGCAACGACGGTCACGCCAACGAGCACGAGCATCATCACGGCGAGGACGGGCACGCCAGCCACTTCGAGCACCACCACGGCAACGGCGTCCACGGCGAGTACCCGCATCACCATCCGGAAGACGCCCATCAGAACGAGCACGATCACCACCACGGCAAGGACGGCTGCAAGAACGAGCACGAGCACCATCACGGGAACGACGGCCACGCCAACGAGCACGAGCACCATCACGGGAACGACGGCCACGCCAACGAGCACGAGCATCACCACGGGAACGACGGCCACGCCAACGAGCATGAGCATCACCACGGCGATGAGGCCACCGGCAACGACCCGCACCACCATCATCACCACCACCCTGGCCACGACCCCAGCGTTGAGGGCCAGGTCTAAGTCCCGATTTCGAGTTCTGATGCCGGAACGGGCGGCGGCTTCTTGGACGCTCCGGGGGTCGCTGCCGCTACATCCCGGACTTTTAAGCGACGGCGCACGCCGCAGTGACGCTCTGGGTTTACGGCGAGGAGCTGAGGCCAGGGTCGCAGCTGAACAGTCCTCCGCCGCGGCGCCCGGGGGGCTGCGCGCGGGTCCTCAAACTCGC
>JBCCLG010000720.1:0-3383 GCA_039027015.1 Acidobacteriota bacterium
AGTCGAGCTTTTCGCCGCCGGGAAGGCGGATCAGCCGCCAGCCCCCGAGGGCCGCGACCAGGGCCAGGGCGAGAGCGGCGCTCACCGCCGCCCGCCTGCGTCCCGGAGCGCGCGGCCGGCCGGGAGATGGGCTCTCCATCTCCTCCGAAGCGCGGGCGATCTTCCCGCGTTCCCGGGATTCGATCTCCGGCTGCACTCGAAACCGATAGCCCCGCGAGTGCACGGTCTCCAGATAGCGCGGCGCGCGGGCGTCGTCTTCCAGGACCTTGCGCAGTCGGGCGATGGCGCGGGTAAGGGCGTTGTCGCTGACCGCCACTCCGGGCCACGCGTGCTCGAGCAGCTCCTCCTTGGTCACCAGCCGCAGGGGATTGGCCAGGAAGTAGGCGAGAACGTCGAAGGCCCTGGGCTCGATGGCTACCGGCTCGCCCGCCTTGAGAAGCCGCGCCTCCGACGGCTCGAGGCTCCAATCGTCGAAGCGATAGCGGTCTGCTGAGGTGGCGGCCATAGGGCCCATTTTGGGCCCGTCATCAAGCCGCGTCAAATCGTCACGGCTCCCTCACGACCCCGAGTGCCGCCAGCCCGCAGCCTTGCGCCACAGGTTCGCCGGCTCCTCTCTCGAAAGCCAGCCTCAAGCCTGAAAAACCCAAGTCACCGAGGAGAACACCATGACCTTCGAGGCCTTGAACCTCAGCCCATCCACCCCGAGCGGATCTCAGACGTCCTCGAGGCGCACGCTCGCCCACCTCGCTCTGCTGACGGCTCTGCTGGCGCCGAGCGCTCCGGCCCGCGCGGACGCCGCCGCCGCCGAATGCCTGGCCACGATCCCCAGCGGTGCCCGGCTCGCCCAGGGCGCCGCCACCAGCTACGCCGACGGCTCGGTGTGGGTGGTCTGCCGCGGCGTCAGCCTCTCGATTTTCGGCGACGACAACACGGTCTTTATCGCCCGCGGCGGTGCCGCCACGATCGCCGGGTCCGGTCATCGAGTGCACGCCGCCACGGGCGCTGGCGTCGTCCTGCTGGGGGAAGGCAATCGGCTCTCGGTCGAGCGCGGGGCGTCGATCCAGGAATTGGGCCCGGCGAGCTCCCGCACGATTTGCTCCGAGCTGCGCCTCGACACGCTCAGCTTCCAAGAGCCTCGCTTCGATTCCGAGAGCTGCGGTTTCGGCGCTCCTGAGCTGCCGCCCGTCGACGCCCCCGTCAACCCTCTGGTGGGCGCCTGGACCGTCGCCGGCGTGCGGGCGAACGGGAAGCTTCTGCCCGCCGAAGGGCACATCATCCTGGACGCCTCGGGGCTCGGCACCCAGAGCTACCGAGTCGAGATCGACGGCTTGGATCTCCCGCAAACCGGCACCTTCAGGTGGCGCAGCGACGCGCGCCGTCTCTACGTCGACGGTGGTTCCACCTGGACCCGGTGGGTGAACGAGCCCGACGTGCAGGAGGTGGAGATCGACCTTCCGGACGGCCCGACCGTCAGGCTCAGGCTCGAGCGCCGTGAGCAGCTCTAGGGCGACTCGGGTAACCCGGCGAGCGGCATCTTCTCGCTCGGCCTGGTCCTCTCCGAGCATCTCGCGGGCCGGCGGCCGAGAGGCCCCGCGCTCAATCGCGTCCTCGTCCGGGCGCTGAGGCCAGGTCCCGAGGATCGTTTTTCATCGGTGAGTGCGCCCGCCGCAGACCTTGCGAACCGGCTTGCCCGCGAAGGCGAGGTCCGCCCTAGAACCAAAAAGGCGCCGCGGGTCTCCGCGAACCGCATCGCTTGCGCGACAGCGGGCCCATCGGACCCGCAGGCCTGGCACTGGCTACAGCCTGCGGAGACCCTGACCCGGGGGCAGCGAGCGGACTCGCTGCGCCGGGTTCGGCGTTGGTGGTCTGCGTTAACGACGAGGCAAGGCTGGCGGCCCGCGATGAGGCGGGCGCAGCCGGGTGGGAGTCGAGGTCGAGACTCAGGCGTTGATCACCCGAATCTCGCTGCGCCAAACCCTGGGCACACCGTCCGCGGTCCTGTCCGAGTGCGGTGCGCTTGTCACATGCTGGATGTGGCGGGTCGTGCGGCAGAGCGGCTCCCGGGGGCCAGGGCTGTGACCGCGGCCCGGGTCGAACACACCAGAACCCGACGTAGCCCAAGAGGCGAGAGCCCGAAGGCCCCGCCACGCCCCGCTTGGGGACTCCGCGCGCAGCGGTTAGGCTCAGAGGGGGTGCGGTGTTCCGTCTCACCTCTTAATGATATCGAGTTATCAATATCAGTCAAGAGCGCCGTCGCGTCTTCTTGCCTGAGATTTCTGGCCGCCGGTCTTCCGCGACGCGGGCCCCGAAGAGACTGTCGCTCGAGCCGCGCCAAACCCTTGCGTCCCCTGGCAGATCGCCCGGTCGATCCCGGGCGCCGTAGCCTCGCCGACCTCCAGCGCGCGAGGTTCTCCCGGTGCATCCTTCATTTAATTCCTGACTTTGAATAAAATAACGTCCTGTTTTTCTCTCTACCTTCGGGGATCTTTGATGGGACAGTCCATAGAGCAGCATGACGGCGCCAGGCTTCAACACCTGCGCCGGGTCGCAGGCGTGCTCGAGGTCGTGCTCGAGCTGGACGCCCCTCTGCGGGCGGCCTATCTCGAGGCGCTCGGGCAGCAGAACGAGACGCTGTGCAGAGACGTGAGGGCCTGGCTCGACTCAGAGTCCGCGACTCCGCCCGCGGCGCAGAAAAACGGTAAGGCGGGCGCGCTCAGTTTCTCGACAGCTTCCCAGCGGCGCCCCTACCGTGGGAGCCCGGCGGCGATGAGATGGTCGAGGAAATCATCGAAAGGGCGAGGCGGGAGGCCGTGCTGCGCGGGGCGCAGCTGCCTGAGGCATGAGGCGGTCCAGAAAGTCAAATGAGCCCGGCGCTGTTTCCTGCGCCGGGCTCTTCAGGTTTTTAGTTAGCGGGCTGCGGGCAGCCCGCCCGAGCCGGATCAGAAGTCGATCGAGTACGAGAGCGACAGAGCGCGCCCGGGCGCGCCGGCCACGCGGGGGCCGAAGAGCGGATTGCCCTGGTAGGTCTGGCTGCTGGGCGCCAGGTAGGAGTTGTCGAAGAGGTTGGTAACCTGCGCAAAAAGACGACCGCGCCGCAGCGCCCAGTCGACGCCGACGTCGGCGACGACGTATCCCTCGATGTCGTAGAGGTCGATCCCCTCATCGAAGGCTCGATCCCGGTCGCCGACCGCCAGCACGATGCCGCTCAAAGTCACGCGGTCGTTCAGCACGTATTTGCCGAGCAGAGTGGCTTTCCACGGCTGAATGTCGAGGGTGGTCTGCGGCACGAAATCCTGCGGGCCGTCGCCGTCCGGATCGAAGTCGCCCTCGCTCCACGCGGCCGTGCCCGTGAACGAGAGGCGGGCGTTGGCCTGCCAGGCGAC
>JBCCLG010000721.1:0-3381 GCA_039027015.1 Acidobacteriota bacterium
CCATCGGCGCGCCGCGGAAGACAGGGCGGCGTCCGCGGCGAAGCGCGCCAGCCACAGCGCCTCCTGACTCCACTTGGGCGCGTCGAGGGACGCCAGGGGAATGGTGGCGGTGGGCAAACGCCGGAGCGCCGGCGAGAGGACCCGCCGGGCGACTGCGTCGATCAGGCCGCGGTGGGACCGCATGGAATAAGGCACGTTCCAGCCGGCGGAGACGATTTTTCGGGTCGAGAAGATCGGGATGATCTCGCGGGTGCCGGCCAGAGAGAGCACCTGGCCGCCCCCCGAGGCGCCGCGCTCGACGGCCAGAAAAAATCGCTCCTGGAGACGGAAAAGAGAGAGCCCCGGGGCCTGGAGATGCTCGAAAAGCTCGTGGTACTGCTCTTCGGCCCGCTCCCTGACGGCCGATTCGCGCGTGTCGAGTCGCCAGTGCCCGAGCATCCGCGACGCGGCCTGGGTGCAGCGGTCGATCTCGCCGCCGAGCCACTCGTCGCTCGACATGGGGTTCTCGTCGAAGCTCTCCAGGCGTCCCGTGATGCGGCCCCACGAGCGGCGCAGGCGCTCGCCGCGACCGCGCAGCGGCTTGATGTAGACGTTGAGGGCGTTGATCAAATCGCCGACCCAGAGAGTCTCCACCCCGTCTCGCTGGGCCGCTGCGTCGAGATAAACCCAAAACGGAAAGGCGATCGCTTCGCCGAGGAGCGCCCGGCGCCGCAGGGTCTGGCGCGGCGGGAAGTAGCGCCCGGTGAGATCGACCAGGGAATGCTCCGTGCCCGCGGCCTCGGCGCAGCGGCGCGCCAGCTCGCATTCATAGTCTCCGGCGCCGCCGTAGGTGTAGCTGCGCAGTCCCCGGGCCTTCTCGCCCAGGGCGCCGAGAACCAGCCGCGAGTCCATGCCTCCGGAGAGCGCCAGGCCGCCTCGATCGGGCGCCAAGCGATCGGCAAATCGCCGGG
The DNA here is from genome assembly GCA_039027015.1 of Acidobacteriota bacterium. GTDB lineage: Bacteria > Acidobacteriota > Thermoanaerobaculia > Multivoradales > J023 > JAUIJL01. The sequence goes on from JBCCLG010000721.1 coordinate 951, forward strand.
CGTTGCGCTGCAGGAGGGGCGCGATGCGATCGGCCGCGGCGTCCGTGGACTCCGCCTCCAATGCGCCGTGCCACGGAACGTCGGCGCGGCTCTCCACGAGCTCGCCGCCGGGCCCGAGGCGCAGCCGCTCGCCGATCATCACCTCCCGCAGGCCCTCGAAGAGGGTTCGCCGTCCCGCCAAATACCCGGTGGCCAGCCAGAGAGCAAGGCACGGCGCGTCGGGCAGCAGCCCGAGGCTGAAGGCCACGGCGCTCTGTACGCTGCCGAAAACCACGCAGTCCCCCGAGCGCGCGTAGAACAGCCGATGCAGGCCGATCGGATCCACCGCGAGGGTCAGGCCGCCGCTCTCCCTGTGGAAAAGAGCGCACGCAAAGCTTCCGTCCCAGCCGCGGGAGAGGGGCCAGCCCGCGGCGGACGCCAGCTCGCCGGCGAGCGGTCCGAGGCCTCCCCATAGCTCGCCCTCCGCCTCCCGGGCCTCGTTCCAGAGCCAGCCGTCGAGGGCGAGGGCGCCCTCCGCATCTTCGAAGTGGCGGCGCTCGAGAACGCCGGCCTCGCCGGAGAGGAAAATCTCGCACCGCGAGCCGCGGGCGCCCTGAACCCTCAGGCGGTGAGAATCGGGCCACAGCTCCCGGGTCCACAGCTCGAGGCGGCGCTCGGTCTCCGCCGTGGGGTTCAGAGCCCCTAAGAACATGGAGGAGGGTCCTCGCGGGAATCCTGCGCTGGGGTTTGCATGGGCTGGCTCGGGAGAAAGAAAAGGAAATCGCTGGGGTCTTCGGGAGGCGATTGTACGGGGACTTGAGCCTCGAGAGGGACCCTCGAGCCCGCACGCGGCGAGGGAGTCTGACCTGCCGGAGGGCCGGTCTTCCTACGGGGTCCGCGTGGTACCCTGGCGGATGCCGAGGGCCGGTGATTTCCGCCCCGCGGAGCCGCCTTAAATCCTCGAGAGACTTCCTCTTCTCGAGACAGCGTGCCGAGGAAGACCCTCAAACTCCGGAGAGATCGTTGACCGCGGGAGCCGCCCCCCAAGAAGAACGCTATCGAGCCATCACGCGCGCCGGCCTCGGGCGTCACGAAGCGCTGCGGCGGATGCCCGAGGAGTTGCGAAGGGACGTGGAGGTCGTCTCCACCGTGCTGCCGTTTCGCACGAACGCCTACGTGTGCGACGAGCTCATCGACTGGGACCGCGTGCCGGACGACCCGATCTTCCAGCTCACTTTCGTGCAGCGCGAGATGCTCGATCCGGGCGACTACCGGCGCATGGCGGAGCTCCTGGATCGCGGGGCGGACAAGGCCGAGGTTCGCAGCGAGGCCGACCGCATCCGGCTGAAGCTCAACCCCCACCCCGCGGGGCAGATGACCCACAACGTGCCCCACCTCGAGGGCCGGCCGCTGCCCGGACTGCAGCATAAATATCGGGAGACGGTGCTCTTCTTTCCGAGCGCGGGCCAAACCTGCCACGCCTACTGCTCCTTCTGCTTTCGCTGGGCGCAGTTCGTCGGTCTCAAGGATCACCGCTTCGAGGCCCGCGAGGCCAGCGATCTGCGCTCCTACTTAGAGGCGCACTCGGAGGTCACCGACCTGCTGGTGACCGGCGGCGATCCTCTGGTGATGAACACCAAGCGCCTGCGGTCTTACCTGGAGCCGGTGCTCGAGCCGTCCCTCCAATCCCTGGAGAGCGTGAGGATCGGCACGAAGTCCGTGGCCTATTGGCCGCAGCGCTTCACCACCGATCGCGACGCGGACGATCTGCTGCGCTTCATGGAGCAGATCGTCGCCTCGGGTCGGCATCTGGCGATCATGGCGCACTACAACCACCCGCGGGAGATCTCGACGCCCAAAGCCCAGGAGGCGGTGCGCCGCATTCGCGATACCGGCGCCCAGATCCGCATGCAGTCGCCGGTGGTCCGGCGGGTCAACGACGACCCTCGGGCTCTCGCCGAGCTGTGGCAAACCGGGGTCCGACTCGGCTGCGTGCCCTATTACCTCTTCATCGAGCGCGACACCGGTCCCAAGGGCTATTTCGAGATTCCCCTCGAGCGCACCTGGCGAATCTTCCGAGAGGCTTTTCAGAAGGTCTCGGGACTGGCGCGCACGGTGCGCGGTCCCTCCATGTCGGCCCTCCCCGGCAAGGTGTTGGTCGACGGCGTGGCCGAGATCGCGGGCGAAAAAGTCTTTGCGCTGCAGTTCCTGCAGGCCCGGGACGCCGACTGGGTGAGGCGTCCTTTTTTCGCGCGCTTCGACCCCGGGGCGACCTGGCTCACCGACCTCGAGCCCGCGTTCGGCCGCGAGGTGTTCTTCTACGAGCTCGAGCGTCCCGATTTGGCGCATCGCGGAAGAGGTGCTCTCGAGGCCGAGACTGTGGAAGCCGCGCAGGTCCTGGACGTCTAGGTCCTGGACGTTCAGGTCCTGGACGTCTAGGTCTGGAAGCCGC
>JBCCLG010000722.1:0-3380 GCA_039027015.1 Acidobacteriota bacterium
CCCGCCCCGACCAGGCCGAAGGACTGCTCAAGCGCCTCTACGACGCCGCGATCAAGCGCGCCGGCAAGGTCTTTCAGGTCGTCCAGATCCAAAGCCCGCGCCCCGAGACTCTGCGCGCCTCCACCCAGCTCTACGCTGAGGTGATGTACGGCGCCAAGAGCCCTCTCTCGAGGGCCCAGAGGGAGATGATCGCCGTGGTGGTCTCGAGGGCCAACGGCTGCCATTACTGAATGCAGTGCCACTCTGAGGATCTCCGGGCTGAGATCCCCGCGCAGGATGAGGGCCGCGACGCGCTGGTTGAGGCGGTTCAGCGAGACCACCGCCAGGCCGAGCTAAGCCAGGCAGATAGGGCCATGCTCGACTACGCCGTCAGGCTCACCGAAAGCCCCAAGGCCGTGGGGCGCCGCGACATCGAGGCGCTCCGCTCGGCGGGCTTCGACGACGTGGCGATTCACGACATCGTGCAGTCGACCGCCCTCTTCAACTACTACAACCGCATCGCCGACGGCCTGGGGATCGACCCCGAACCCGAGCATGATCCTCTCCCGCACCGGGAATCCTGATTCCGCGGAGCCGGAAATCGCCCCATGAGAGATTTCGCCCTCGAGACTTTTTTCTCCGAGTGGGAGTTCCTCGCCCGCCATCACATGACGGCTTCGGACATCGAGAGCTTCTCCCTGCCCGAGCTGCTCGCCATGGCCTCCAACGCCGATCGCGAGGCTTTCGAAAATCAGTGGCTCGGCTACACGCAGACTTACGGCGCGCCGGAGCTGCGGCGGGAAATCGCCGGAACCTTCGAGGCGCTCGAGGCGGAGGACATCCTGTGCTTCGCGGGCGCCGAGGAGGGTCTTTACGCCGCGATGCGGGTGCTGCTCCGGCCTGAAGACCACGCCGTGGTGGTGGTACCGAACTACCAGGCTGCCGAGACCCTGCCGCTCGAGATCTGCGAGGTCTCGGGGGTCGCGCTCGACCCCGAGCGAGGCTGGGCCCTCGATCCCCTCGAGGTCGAGCGCCAGCTCAGGCCCAACACCCGGCTCGTGTCGATCAACTTCCCCAACAACCCCACAGGCGCCATTCCGACTCTCGAGGTCTTCGACGCCCTGGTGAGCCTCTGCCGCCGCCGCGGCCTCTACCTTATGAGCGACGAGGTCTATCGGCAGGTGGAGCGCGATCCGGCCCGCCGGCTGCCCCAGGCGGCCGACGTCTACGAGCGCGGCCTCTCGCTCAACGTGCTGTCGAAAGCCTACGGCCTGCCCGGACTGCGCGTCGGCTGGATCGGCTGCCGGGACCGCGACCTGCTCGAGAAGCTCGAGCGCTATAAGCACTACCTCTCGATCTGCAACTCGGCGCCGAGCGAGCGGCTGGCCCTCATCGCCCTGCGCGCCCGGGAGAGGATCCTCGAGCGCAACCGCGCCCTGCTCGCCGAGAACCGCGACCTGCTCAAGGGCTTTATGGACGGCTACCCCCATCTCTTCGGCTTCGAGCCGCCGGACGGAGGATGCGTCGCCTTTCCGCGCTATCTCGGGCCGGGCAGCGCCGATGACTTCTGCCACCGCCTGCTGCAGGAGGCCGGCGTTCTGCTCCTGCCGCCCCGGCTCTACCGCTCGGAGCTGCTCGAGACGCCCCAAGACCGCTTTCGCATCGGCTTTGGCCGGCGCGGCCTCGGGGAGGGCCTCGAGGCCCTGCGCGGCCATCTCGAGGCCCGAGGCTTGGCGGCGGGCAGAAGCGCCGCTAGTTGAAGCTCTGCCAGCCGCGCTCGTAATAGCGGTGCAGGATCGGGTCGTCGAGCCGGTTGACCTCGGTGTCCACGCGGGCGATATCGCCGCCGAAGGCGAAGAGCCCCGGCAGCACCTCACGGCTCAAAAAGCGCGTGTCGACGCTCACCGGCAGGGCGGCACCGTCGATCTCGCGGCGCGAGGCGAGCACGAAGCCCCACTCCCCGAAGGAGGGAACGTGCACTCGGTAGGGCGCGGTTCGAAGGCCCAGCTCGGCCGGCTCGACGGCGTTCTCGATCGTCTTGACGATGCACCAGAAGGCCCGGCGGGCGAAGAATGGCGAGGTCGCCTGGGTGACCATCACGCCGCTCTCGGAAAGGCGGCGGGCGACCAGGGCGTAGAACGGCCGCGAGTAGAGCTTGGAGAGGGTCGGCGTCGACGGGTCGGGCAGATCGATCAAGACGGCCCCGTAAAACTCGCGATCCTGCTCCAAGAATCCCATCGCGTCGCGGTGATGGACGGTCAGCTTGGGGGAGGCGAGGGACTCGCCGTTCAGCTGCCTCAAAACCGGGTGGCGGCTCGCCAGCTCGGTGACCGCGGGGTCGATATCGACCAGAGTCACGCTCTCGACCTGCGGATACTTGAGCACCTCGCGCAGGGCGAGGCCGTCGCCGCCGCCGAGAATCAGCACGCTGCGGGCGCGCGACGCCTCCATGGCCGGAACCACCAGAGACTCGTGGTAGCGCGCCTCGTCGACGGCGCTGAACTGCAGGTGGCCGTTGAGGTAGAGGCGCACGTCCTCCCGCCACCGGGTCAGGACGATGCGCTGATAGGGCGTGTCCTGCGCAAAGACGACCTCGTCCTGGTAGAGGCGATCCTCGAGCAGGCCGATCCACGTCGCGGAGCCGAAAAACGCCGCCACCAAAACGCCCGCCGCGCCGCCGAGACGCAGGCCCATGCCCCAGCGCGCGCCGGGCACGATGCGCAGACCCGCCGCCGCCACCGCCAGATTCATCACCCCGAAGAGCACCGAGGCACGCACCAGGCCCAGCCACGGCAGCACCACGAAGGGAAAGAGGATCGAGCCTCCGAGGGCCCCCAGGTAGTCGAGAGCCAGAACGTGACTGAGCGCCTTGCCCACGCCGCCGCCGCCGCCCGCGCGGTCCCCCAGGATGCGCACCAGGAGCGGAATCTCGATGCCGATCAGAATGCCCAGGACCGCGCACAGGCCGTAGAAGAAGGGCACGAACACGGCGCTCGCCCAGGCGCTGACCGCGAACATGCCGAGCGAGCTCAAGCCGCCGAGCAGGCCGAGCCAGATCTCCAGCTCGACGAAGGTGCGCAGAAGCTGGCGCTCGATGAACTGGGCCAGGAAGGAGCCCACGCCCATCGAGCACATGAAGACGCCGATGACCAGCGAGAATTGGGTGACCGCGTCGCCGAGCAGATAGCTCGAGACGGCGCCGGCCACCAGCTCGTAGACCAGGCCGCAGCTAGCGACTAAAAAGACCGAGCCGAGCAGCACAACCCGGGCGGTCTCCGGAACGTCGGAGCCGGTGGGGCCAGCCGCCGGGGCTGGGGAAGAAGAAGGGGTTTCCGCGGAGAGCGCTGCCTCGTCCGCGGGCCCGCTCAAGAGCTGATGGCCGAAGCGATGATGATGGCGAG
>JBCCLG010000723.1:0-3372 GCA_039027015.1 Acidobacteriota bacterium
GAGACGAGGAAGTAATAAAAACAAGAAACAAACATTTGTATATACATTATTACTTAAACCCCAAAAGAAAAGTATCTTAACAGCGAACAGACCTCATCAACAAGATCAGTCCCTGCAAGGTTTCCTTCAATGGCATTTGACAATTCGTTGATGAGCAACTTGTAGATTTTCACTAGGGCAGGAATTGTGGTCCACTGTTCTGGAGCTAAGCCACGAATAAAGAAATAGGGCGTTATGCTTTGGAGTAGACAATAATAGCACAACTACCGCGCGGATCCCGGGACCCTGCATGTGATCGGTCATCTGCGTGTAGCTGAAAACGCCGGAGGTGTGGTTGAGCAGGTGGGCGACCGTGATGCTGTGGCCCTGGGTTGGATACTCGGGAAGGAACCGCGTGATCTCGTCGTCGAGGGAGAGCTTTCCCTGCTCGACCATCTGCATGATGGCAACGCCGGTGAATTGCTTGGTGATCGAGCCGATGCGAAAAACGTGCTCGGGACGCAGCGGAGTTCCCAGCTCGAGATCCGCCTGCCCCCGGGCGCCGCGGAAGAGCACCTCGCCGTCGCGCATCACCAAGGCCGTCGCTCCCGGGCCGTCGGCGGGATAGGAGCTGTCGAGCAGCGCCTGGTAGCCAGACTCTGAAGCGAGCGCGGGTCCCGAGGCCATCGGTAGGATTGTCAAAAGCAGGAGGACCCAAGAGCAGCGGAGCGCGGCAAGAAGCATCGATTTCTCTCCAAAAGGCGTTTTTCGAACGGGAGGATATTCTCAATTTCAACGACGCCGAATCGAAAATGTTGCTCCGCGGTTCGGGCGACTTTGGGAGAGCTGACAACCTTTTGGCGCCGGCAGGCGTCCTATGCATCGACGCACCCGCTGACCCGCGCCCGCTCCCGGAGGAATTCGTGAAACTCCTTGCTCCCCTCTCCGCAGACTTCCGCTACGCCTTGCGCTCGGTGCGCAAGGACCTTCGATTCTTCGCTCTCGCCGTCTTGATCGTCGGCATCGGCATCGGCGCCTGCGCCTCGGTATTCAGCGTGCTCAGCCCGCTGGTGCTGCGAGATCTGCCCTTCCGCCAGGCCGATCGCCTGGTGTGGATCGCCAACGAGGGGGAGGGCGGCATGTCGGCGGTCACCTCGCGGACGAAGAACCTGAGCGACTTCCGCGAGCTGAGCCGGACCTTCGAGGGGCTGACCGGCTATTTCGCCTTCTTCGAGTTCCGCACGCACAATCTGATCGGCAGCGGTGAGCCGACGCGCCTCGTGGGCGTCGACGTGGCCGGCAATTTCCTCGACGTGCTGGGCGTCGACCTCGCCCACGGGCGGAACTTCTTGCCCGAGGAGAGCGTGTGGGGCGGCCGACCCGCGATCATCCTGACCCACGGGCTTTGGCAGCGGCATTTTGCGGCGGATCCCGCGATCGTCGGTCGGTCGGTGACCCTCGGCAACGAGCCCCATGAGGTGGTCGGCGTGCTGCCGGCCTCCTTCGACTTCGCGTCGGTTTTCGTGCCCCAATCGCGGGTCGACTTCCTCAAGCCGTTCCCGATCAGCGACGAAACGGATCAGTGGGGCAACACGCTTTCGATGATCGGACGGCTCCGAGACGGCGCCACCGTAAAGAGCGCGCAGGCGGACCTCGATGCCGTCCTCGCGGGCCTCCGGGAGGCGGATCCCGAGCGTTGGGGCCTGGGCGCGGTGGTGACGGATCTTCGAGCCCAGATCGCAGGCCCGTTCCAGGCCGCCGGCTGGCTGCTGGCGGCGGCGTCCCTGCTGGTCATGGTGATCGTTTCGGTCAACCTCTCGAACCTGCTCCTGGCCCGGGGCTCGGCTCGGGCGCCGGAGATGGCGGTGCGCAGCGTGATGGGCGCCTCGAGGTGGCGCCTCATGAGGCAGCTGCTGGTGGAGAGCTCGCTTTTCTCGCTGGCCGGCTCCCTGGTCGGGCTGGGGCTGGCGGTCGCGGCGGTGCGCTTCGTGCGCTCGTACCCGGCGCTCGAGGTGCCTCTGCTGAGCTCGGTGCGGGTCGATGGAGCGGCGTTCGCCCTCGCTCTCGCCCTGGCCTTGGTGACGGCGCTGGTGGCGGGGAGCGTGCCGGCGTGGATCGGCACCCGCAGCCAGGCGGCGACGCTGCGGGCGGCGGGCCGGGGAGCGTCCTCGCTCGGCGGTCGCTGGCGAGAGGCGATGGTGGTTGTCGAGGTGGCCTTAGCCTGCTCTCTTCTGATCACGGGAGGCCTGCTGCTGAAGAGTTTTTTCGAGGTGCTGAAGGTCGATCTCGGCTACGAGACGGAGCAGATCGTGCGCTGGCAGCTCAACCCCACTCGAAGCTTTGAAGACGAGGCTCCGCGTCTCGCCTACTACCGAAATCTCGTCTCGAGCGTCGAGGCGCTGCCGTCCGTAGACGCCGTGGGCTTGACCGACACGGGCCCGCTCGGGAAGAACCGCGCGTGGGGCCTCAGCGTCCCGGGATTCGAATACGACGGCGCCTCCTCTCTCACCACATTCCTGCACATGGTCGATCCGGGCTATTTGCCGACCCTGCGCATCGAGCTGCTCGAGGGCCGCATTTTCACCGCCGGCGATACGGCGGACACCTCGCCCGTGGTGGTGCTCAACGAGACCGCCGCGCGGGACGCCTTCAAGGGCGAGCCGGCCCTCGGCCGCACCGTCATGGTCGGCCTCGAGGAACGGCAGGTCGTCGGGGTCGTCGCCGATATCCGTCATCGTTCGGTTGAGGAGGATTCCGGGAGGCAGGCCTATTTGCCGGTGGCCCAGGGCGGCGATCACAGCGCCCTCGAGATGATGGTGCGCTCGAGCCTTCCCGCGGCCGCCCTGGCCCCCGAGGTCATCAGCACTCTCCAGCGTCTGGATTCGACCCTGCCGGTCCAGGAATTCACGGCATTTTCCTCGGTGCTCGACCGCGCCCTCTCGGCACGCCGCTTTACCGTGCAGAGCCTCGCAGCGTTCGCGGCCGCCGCGGTGCTGCTCGCCGTGCTCGGCCTTTACGGCGTGCTGTCCTGCGCCGTCGACGAGCGCGTGCGCGAATTCGGCGTACGCATGGCGCTGGGCGCCACGGGCGGCTCGATCCTCCGGCGGGTGCTCGGCAGATCGCTCCTTCTGGTGTCGGGGGGTTTGATGCTCGGCCTCGGCGCCGCCTACGGAATCGCCGGATCCGCGGAGTCTCTGCTCTACGGCGTCGATTCGCTCGATCCGGCGGTCTTCTTCGGCATGCCCCGGCTGCTGCTGGGGGTCGGCGCTTTCTCAGGCCTGGCGCCGGCGCTCCGCGCGGCGGGAACGGAGTTGGCAGAGGTCCTGAGGGCCGAGTAAGGCTCGCGGGGGAACCTTTACCTCCCTCTTTAGGCGACACCGCGCTGGCCTAAGA
>JBCCLG010000724.1:0-3367 GCA_039027015.1 Acidobacteriota bacterium
CCCTCGAGCCCGAGGCGGGTCTCCGTGTAGCCCGCGAAGAGCACGGTTTGCGGGTTGACGGTGTATGAGAAGAGCAGCTGAGTGAAGAGCTGCTCAATATCCGGCGGCGCCGGCACCAGGTAGAGCTCGGCGGCGTAGTCGACGTCGACGTATTGGAAGATCGCCCGCAGGAAGGTGCGCGTGTTGAATTGATAGACCAGCTTGGCCTGCCCGAGCTCGCCGCGCACCAGGCGCCCCTCGGAAACGTCCAGCTCCTGGTGCAGCCAGTCGAGCTGGGCGTTCAGATGGTTGCCGAGCTTCAGCTCGACGACCGGATTGACCACCAGCGACTCGGCCTCTCGCACGTTGGTGAAGTCCACGTCGTCGCCGCCCTCGGCGAAGAGAACGAATCGGGCGTTGCCGGTGGGCTGGATCTCGAAGAAGAAATCCCACTGCGGCAGGTCGCTGAACTGCACGCCGTCGCCCGCGATCTCGTCCTGGAGCCGGGCCGAAACGATCACCTCCGACTGCAGTGGGCCCTGGTAGGTGCTGCCGATCTCGAGCCGCTGGTCGGTCAGCACGCCGTCCTGGTTGCGGGTCGAGAGGGCGACCGCGTCGAAGGTGAGGCGGGAGAACCAGGATTTCGGCGTCTCCGGCCTGATGATTCGAGACAGGCTGGCGCGCCAGGTTTCGAAGTCTGCGCGCGGCGTAAAGCCAGCGTCGGCGCGGTAGCCGCGACCGAAGTTTCGGTAGCCGAGCGAGCCGGCCCAATCGCGCTGGCTGTGCTGGTAAACCACCTGCACCGCGTGTCCGCCGAAGTCGCCCAGGGGCTGGCCGAACTCCGCCGCCAGCTCGTCGGGGTAGCGGGTATCGGTCAAGACCCCCTGCATCGAGACGGTATTTCTGCCGTTCAGCTCGAACGAGGCGTCGAGCCCGAAGGTTCGGTTGCGATAGTCGCCGTCTCCCTCCCGGCCTGTGTACATCAGCCCGAGGGACGACGCCTCGCCGATATCCCGCCGCCAGCGGCCGACCGTGGTCAGCACCTCCTCGTCGATCGAGGTAAAGGTCGAGCCGTCGTTGCGCGGCAGGGTGAGGCCGTTGATCTCGTCGAGGGCGGTGAACAGGCCGTAGGCGCTGGCGCCCGACTTGCCGGTCAGCTTGAGGCCCCACTCGGGGTCGATCACCGTGCGGGTGAAGACGGTTGAGATCGGCGAGCCGAAGATGTCGACACCCTCGACGAAGAACGGCCGCCTCTCGGGGAAGAAGAGGGCGAAGCGCTCGTTGACCTCGAGCTGGGCGTTATCGGCCTCAACCTGCGAGAAGTCGGGGTTGAGCGTCGCGTTGAAGGTCAGGTTGGGGTTGGGGCTCCAGCGCGCGCTCAGGCCGGCGTCGAACTCATCGTCGCCCTCCACCAGCTCAAAATCCGGGAAGAAGCCAGAGTCCGTGCGGCTCCAGGTCAGGGTCGGCGCCAGCTCCAGGTTGCGCCCGGTTCCCATGCCCTCGAAACCCTCGAGGCGATTGATCTGGCACAGCGCGCAGCTCTCGTTGGGGTCGCGGTAGGCCGAGGTCATGCCGTAGCGGATGCTGCGAGGGTAGGAGCGCTCAAACTCGAAACCCCAGGTCTGCGGCTCGTCTCCGTCCGGAAAGCGCAGCTGGTGGAAGGGAATCGCCAGCTCGGCGCTCCAGCCCTCCGCGTCGATGGCGCACGCCGAGCGCCAGACCACGTCCCAGGTCGGGTCTACGGTGTCCTCGATGCCGTTGACCAGCGCGTCCACCTGCACGCCGAAGGGGTTGACCCGGAACTGGAAGGCCCGGCGCTGGTCGTTGAAGGAGTCGACCAGCAGAATCACGTGGTCGTCCTGGTTGAAGGTCCCGGTCTCGTCGCGGTCCATGAGGTGCGCCCGAATCTTCGAAGGGTCCGGGTCGAAGGCGCGGAAGGCCACGTAAAGCTGTCGTCGATCGAAGAGCACCCGCGCCTCGGTGCGCACCGGCGGCATGTCGCCGTCGCCCGGGAAGTACTCGAAAGGCAGGGGAATGGGAGTCGCGCGGCGCCACGCCTCCTCCTCGATGCGGCCGTCGATCGAGAGATCGAGAACCTCCTCGCGGCGAACCTCGAAGGTCAGGCGTTCGGCAGCGGCGGCCGGCTCGCGCGCTTCGGGGTTTGCGGCCGCCTGCTCTTCGGGCGCGGCCTGCTGGGCGTTCTGGGCTGGAGCGTTCTGGGCCGGGACGTTCTGGACCGGGATTTTTTGGGCCTGGGCAGAGGCAGGCCCCGCAAGCGGCGCCGTCACGAGCGCCGCCAGCGCGGTCAGAAACCAAAGCCATCGCCCCATCTTTGCTCCCCGGGGCCCAGGAATCCCGGTCGCCCACTCTCTCGGTACGGGTTCGTATTTGAACAGTCTATCCGATCTATTCAGGACTTTGTGCCGGTCCGAGCCTGAGTCTCGCCCGATTCGGCACCTCCGCCTCGCTTGAAATCGCCATCGAGCGGGCGGCGCGGGCGCGCTGCCGGAGATTTTTTGCGCGTCTACGAAACATTTCGTGGTCATTTACGAAGAACTTCGTAGATAATCGTCCCACCAGGAAATCGACCTTCGGGAGCCCTGCCGTGACTTCAGCGAACGTCCCCCCTACAAGCGCGCCTCCGCCTCGGCCCACGGATGCCGAGCTGGGCATTCTTCGAGTCCTTTGGAGCCAGGGCCCTTGCACCGTCCGCGAGGTGCAGGAGGAGCTCGCCACCAGCGCCCCCGCGGGCTACACCACGGTGCTGAAGCTGCTTCAAATCATGACCGACAAGGGCCTCGTGACCCGTGACGAAAGCCGCCGGGCCCACGTCTATTCGGCCGGCGAGGCTCGGCACAAGGTTCAGCGCGGCCTGGTCGCTCACCTGCTCGACCGCGCCTTCGGCGGGTCCGCCAGCCAGCTGATGCAGCAGGCCCTGGCGTCGAAGCCGGCTTCCCCCGACGAGCTGGCCGCTATCCGCCGCCTTCTCGACGCCGCCGAGCGAGCCGAGCCCACCTCGCCGCCGCCGTCGCCTTCGGCGCGGCCGGCGGCCCACGACGGGGAGAGCGAGCGATGAGCGCCCTCGCCCCGTGGCTCGAAGCCGACATGGCGCAGCAGATCGTTTGGGCGCTGGTTCATTTCACCTGGCAGGGCGCCGCCATCGCTCTGCTGTGTGCCGGCCTCCTGGGCGTTCTGGGCGCCGCGGGCTCGAGCGCCCGAACGCGCTACGGCGTCGCCGTCTGCGGCCTGGTGGCCATGGCCTGCGCGCCGGTTCTGACGGTGCTTTATGGCGCTGGCGGCGGCGCCCTGGGAATCGCCGCCGGCTGGACGAGCGGCGCCGAGCCGCCGGCAGAGGCGGGATCGCTCGCGCAGCCGTCGGGCCTCGAGG
>JBCCLG010000725.1:0-3362 GCA_039027015.1 Acidobacteriota bacterium
ATGAATAGACCGGTCGGTCTGATTATTTCTCCGAGACAAGCAAATGCCCAAAGCCACCCCATCCGCAGACTCCGACACCCGCCAGGCTGACTCGGCGCCCGCCGAGTCGAGCCGAGGCAGCTCCAAGGAGCGGCTGCTGGAGGCGGGGCGCGATCTCTTCTGGCATCGCGGCTTCCATAACGTAGGTCTCGCGGAGATCCTCGCCCAGGCCTCGGTGCCCAAGGGATCGTTCTACCACCACTTCAAGAGCAAGGAAGACTTCGGCGCCGCGGTGATCGACTCTTTCGGCGAGCGGGCGCTGTCGCTTCTCGAGAACCACCTCAGCGCCGAAGGGCCTCATCTTCTGCGGCTGAGGGCGTTCTTCCTCTCGCAGCGCGTCATCTACCGGCGCAACGGCTGCCAGGAGGGATGCCTGCTCGGCAACCTTGGCCAGGAGCTGGCCGACTCGAGCGAGGCCCTGCGCTTGAGGGTCGATCGCTACCTGGGCCTCACGACCGAGAGATTCGAGCGCTGCCTGGAAGAGGCGCGCCGAGAAGGCGAGCTGCCGGGCGCTACCGATCCGGCTAGCCTCGCCAGCGTCCTCTACTCGGGCTGGCACGGCGCGCTCCTGCGCATGAAGGTGTGCAAAAGCCTCGAGCCCGTGGACGCCTTTCTCAAGTTTCACTTTCCCACCTCCGCGGATTGACCGCGGGTGGATCCAAGAGCAATCCAGGCTAGAGAGTGTTCCGTAGGTAGGAAAAAGTAGACCGGTCGGTCTAGAACCTGGCCTTCAACGAAACCCACATACGCTCGCCCCCGGACCGCGTCGAGGCCCCATCGCCCGGCAGGACCCGGAGTCGAGCCTTAGGAGAGTTAAGTCATGAGCCAATTCCCCGTACAGAGTCTCGAAACCGCCCCTGAAGCCTCCCGCGCGACCCTCGAGGCGGCACAGAAAAACTATGGATTCCTTCCCAATCTGCTCGGCGTAATGGCTACCTCGCCCGCCCTGGTTGAGGGCTATGCCACGCTCGCGGGTATCTTCGGCAAAACCTCGTTCTCGCCCACCGAACAGCAGGTGGTGCTTCTGGCGACCAGCGGGCTTAACGGCTGCACCTACTGCATGGCGGCGCACTCGGTGATCGCGAATATGTCGAAGGTGCCGGCGGACGTGATCGAAGCGCTGCGGGAGAATCGCCCGCTGGCGGACGCCAAGCTCGAGGCCCTGCGCCAGGTCACGCTGGCGGTCGTCGAGAGCCGCGGCTGGCCGAGCGAGGAGGCCGTGCAGAGCTTCTACAGCGCCGGCTACGGCCCCCAGCAGCTTCTCGAGGTGGTTCTGGGAGTCGGCCTGAAGACCCTGTCGAACTACACCAACCACGTGGCGCAAACCCCGCTCGACCCGGCCTTTCAGTCGGCCGAGTGGCAGACGGCTAGCTGACCGCGCCTGAGTCCCAGGCTCGGCCGACGGAGTCGGCCATTCGAGGCGTCGTCGGGGTGCACCGTGCCCCGGCGACGCTGCCGTTTGGGGCGCAAGGCGCGGCAGGAGGACGCGGCCGATCGAGGTCCGAATGAGGTCGCGGTGCACCGCCGCAGCGGAGATTGAGCCCGGGTTGACTTAAACTTGCCGACCGGGGTTTAGAGAAGCCGCTCACGCCCGCTTCAAGCCGCAACGCGTCGGCTCATCCAAGCCTCCCGCTCGAGCCGAACCCTGTGAGACACTTTGCACAACAGGGCTCCAGGAATCCAGATAGCATCTACGGCCCCACTGGCGCTTTAAGCGAGGAGACCTCTCTCTGATGAGTGAGCAATTAGTTGGCCTGAGCAGCGTAGAGATCGATCAGCTTCCGTTTGGCTACATCGCGCTCGATAAAGAAGGCAAGATTCTTAAATACAACCGCTTTGAAGCCGAGCTGGCGCGTCTCGAAAAAGAGAGCGTGATCGGCAAAAACTTCTTCAAAAACGTGGCGCCCTGCACCCAGGTGCGGGAATTCGAGGGCCGCTTTAGAGACTTCACGGCCGGAGAGTCCACCGAGACCACGCTCTCCTTCGACTTCGTCTTCAAATTCCGCCACGGCACCCAGAACGTTCGCATCGGCTTCGTCAGGTCGCCTCGCGCCGACGAGGTCATCGTTACGGTCAACCGCCTGCGCATGGAGCAGATGGCGCTGTCGACCGCCATGAAGTTCGAAGAGGCGAGCGGCGATCTGCGCGACTCGGTGGGCAACCGAATCATCTTCAGCGGCAAAGACTTCTGGCGGAGCTTCGCGACCGCGGGGCCGGCGGGCAGCGGCGAGCAGATCGGTCAGATGCTCTACCGCGTCGGCCTGCAGTGGGGCCTCCAGCAGGCGCAGCGGGCCGACAATCTGATTCAGCGCGAGCAGACCCTGACGCTGCGGGAGACCGCGCTCGAAACGGCCCTGGGCCTGCTCTCGCAATCCCTGGGGGTCCTGGGTCTGGGGACCTTTGAGGTCGACTTTTCGCATCGCGATGCCGGGCTGGTGGTGATTTGGCACCGCAGCAGTCCGTTCGTGGAGTTCTTCCCTCAATACGAGAGATCCTGCTTCCCCCTGGCGGGAATCCACGCCGGTCTGTTCACGCACCTCTCCAACCAAACCCTGAGCTGTCGGGAGGTCTCCTGCAGCCAGAAGGTGGAAGACGCCTGCGTCTTCGCGGTTGGAACCAGCGGCAGGCTGCAGCGCTTCTTCGACGAAGAGGCCGACTCCGAGACCTTTGGCGAAATTGCCTCGTCCGGCCTGGATCGGCTCGCCTGAGCCGGTGAACGAAATCCATTGTCGAGCTGCTCGGGAGTTCCCTGGTGAAGGGTAAAACGATTCTGATTGTCCACGGCGAGAAGAAGCTGACGGATTTACTCGCCAACATGCTGCACGAAGAAGGGTTGCGGGCGCTCCGGGCCGGTGATCTTTCGGAAGCCGAAAGCACGATCCGCTACTTTGAGCCGGACTTGATCCTGGTCGACCTACAGCCCCTGCGCCGGGCGAGCCCGGACGCGCGGGCCATGCTCTCCGGCTCCGAGTCGGGCGGCCGAATTCCCGTCCTGGCCCTGGCGCCGCCCGGAGACAGCGGCGCTCCCCTAGACGGCCTCGAGGTCGCGGGCTCAATCCAGATGCCGTTCAAGCCCGACGAGCTGATGGCCCAGATCGGCCGGCAGCTGGGCACCGAAGCGGCCGGCACGAGCGGTCAGGACGCCAGCGCGGGCGGGCGCGAGCAGGAGCTGTCGGGCGATCTCAAGCAGATCGGCGTCACCGAGCTTCTGACCATGTTCGACATGGGCAGGAGGGGCGGGCGGGTCAATCTAGACGACGGCACGCGCACCGCGTGGCTGATTCTCGAGGACGGAGACGTTACCGGCGGCGGCATCGACGGCG
>JBCCLG010000726.1:0-3358 GCA_039027015.1 Acidobacteriota bacterium
CTTAGACCCTTACGCCGGCCTGATCGCCAACACCGCGCCCCCGGGGGTGAGCCCGGCGGGGTCCCTCGCCTCCGCCGCGCCGCCCGAGACCTCCCTGGCGGAGAAATGGCGCGGCTATGGCCCCAGGGAATTTGCCCGGCGCGGGCTGCGCAAGGCGGCTCGCATTCTCGGCCGTTTGCTGCCGCTACCCGCCGGGCGCTGCGCTGCCGCCGAGGCGCCGCCGGAGACCCGCCTGGTCGACGCGCGCAGCGTGGCGCAGCTGCGCGCCGTGACCTGGCTGCTCGGCCACGCCGACGACATCGAGGCCTGCCGCCGCAAGACCCAGGCGCTGCGCCGGCGGAGCGATCGGGAGATTTTCGAGCGCTTCCCCCTGGCGGTGGTTCCCACCTACCCGGGAGACCGGCGCCTTTTTGCGACCGAGGCCTTCAGCCAGGCGCTGCGCGGCGCGCCGGTCCGGCGATATCGCCTGGAGGATCTGCTCGAGGAGTCGGGCTGAGCTCGGGGGAGTTCAGAGCCGCTCGTCGCGCCGCTCCCGCTGCAGCCGCTCGACGATCTTCTTGACGTCCTGGGAGCGCTCTCGGGGCATGACGAGCACCGAATCTTCGGTGCGTACGATCACCAGCCCCTCGACGCCCACCGCGGCGATGGTTCCCGAGTCGGCGTGCAGGAGGGTGTCCCGGCAGTCGATGGCCAAAACGTCGCCGTGGCTCGAGTTACCGCCCTCGTCTCGCTCGCGCACTTCGCCCAGGGCCTCCCAGGACCCCAAATCGCTCCAGCCAGCGCCGGTGAGCGGCAGGGTGCCGAGGCCCTCGAGGCGCTCCATCACCGCGTAGTCGATCGAGATCTTCGGCAGCTGAGCGTAGATATCGGCGAGGCGGGAAGGCTCGGCCCGGATCGCCTCGAGGCCTCGGCCAATCTCCGGCTCGAAGGCGGCCAGGTGACGAAGCAGGGTCCCGGCGCGAAAGACGAAAATGCCGCCGTTCCACAGGTGGTTGCCGCCCTCGAGGTAGGCGCGGGCGGTTTCGAGATTGGGCTTCTCCCTGAAGCGCGCAACCTGCCGCGCGTCGCCTTCATCGAGACTCTCGCCCAGCTCGAGATAGCCGTAGCCGGTCTCGGCCCATCGCGGCGTGATCCCGAGGGTCATGACTCGATCGTCCCGGGCGGCGAGGGCGGCCGCCGCCTCGAGGCGGCAGCGCAGAACCTCAGGTTCGGTGAAGAGGTGGTCCGCCGGCAGCACCGCGACGATTTCGTCGCTCCCTGCAGCGCTCGCCATCTCTCCGAGAGACCAGCCGATGGCGGGCGCGGTGTTGCGCCCCTCGGGCTCGCACAGCACCTGATGGGGCGGCACCTCGGGGAGCTGCTGGCGCACCGCGTCGGCGAGCAGCTGCGTGGTGCAGATCCACACGTCTCGCGGCTCGATCAGCGGAGCCAGCCGATCGACGGTGGACTGGAGGAGGCTGCGCTCCCCAAAAAGACTCAGAAGCTGCTTGGGCCGGCGCCGACGTGAGAGAGGCCAGAAGCGCGTGCCGCTGCCGCCGGCGAGAATGAGAGCTTGCACCGTGGTGTCCTCGGAGACTGTCGAAGAATGGAGTAGGGGAGCGTCCTGCGGATCGGAGGCCGGGAGTCTACACGCCGGCGTCGACGTCGGCGATGAGTCCAGACGGGCCCCGAACCCGTAGCCCGCGTGAGAGCCAAACCCATTTCGAGACTTCCTAAACAGAGGCGAAGGGAAAGCGTATTTCTTCGATGATAGGTTGCGGGGCCCTGCGGCGGCGGCGCGGGCCCCAACGAGTGGAGGAGCGATGGCCCAAATTCACATTCCGAAAAGCTGGCGGATCCGGGAGTCTGAAGCGACTCCGGAGAGCGTCTACCTGAATCGCCGTCAGATCCTGAAGGCCTTGGGTTACGCCTCGGCCTCGGCGGCCCTCGCTGGCGCGGCCGGCGCCAAGCCCTCCCGAGACGAGGCGGCGGACAAGGTGCGCCCGGCGATAGGCGACCGCTTCGCCGATCTCTTTCCCGCGAAGCGCAGCCCGGCCTTCACCCTGGGGGGCAGGCCGATCACCGACGAGCAGGTCGCGGCGTCCTACAACAACTTCTATGAGTTCACGGCGCGCAAAGAGAAAGTCTGGGAGCTGGCTCAGGGCTACCCCGTCGATCCCTGGAAAGTCGAGGTCGGCGGGCTCGTCAAAAAGCCTCGAACGCTCGATTTGGACGACATCTTCACCCGTTTCCCGCTGGAAGAGCGCCTCTACCGCTTTCGCTGCGTGGAGCGCTGGGCGATGCAGATACCCTGGGTGGGCTATCCCCTGCGGGCCCTGATCGACTTTCTTGAGCCGACCTCCGAGGCGCGCTTCGTGCGCTTCGAGACCGTCCTCGATCCTCGAGGGCTGCCGGGTCAGCGGAAGCAGACCTGGTACGCCTGGCCCTACGTGGAGGCTCTCCGCCTCGACGAGGCGCGGCACGAGCTGGCTATGATCGCCGTGGGCTCTTACGGACACGCGCTCCCGATGCAGCACGGCGCGCCCTGGCGGGTGGTCACGCCTTGGAAGTACGGCTTCAAGAGCATCAAGTCGATCGTCAAGATCGATTTCACCCGCGAAGCCCCCGAGACCTTCTGGAACAGCCAGCAGCCCGAGGAATACGGCTTTTACTCCAATATCGAGCCGCATAAGCCGCACCCGCGCTGGAGTCAGCGCTGGGAGCAGGACATCGGCACCGAGGAGACTCGCGAGACCCTGCCGTTTAACGGCTATGAAAAAGAGGTCGGCTCGATGTATACGGGCGAGGAGATCTGAGGAGCGAGCCGCCGAGACTTGCCAAAAGGTCTCGCGCTGCTGTATTTTCGGCGGCCGACGGGAGAGGACCGCCTCGCCAGCTCGGCTCCCCCCACAGAATCAGCGATCCGCCCGGCCTGATCAGAGGCCGCCCCAGCATCCCCGGCGGCCCGTGTCATTCGGCCCCAAACCACGACGAGACTTAAGAATCTATGGCTAGCAAAGGCGCAGTTGCGAAGAACGAGAAGCGGAAGAGGCTGGTGGAGCGCTATAAGGCGCGCCGTGACGAGCTTCGGTCGATCATCAAGAACCCGTCGACCGATCCGGAAACCCGCGAAGAGGCGATCGCCATGCTGGCGAAGCTGCCCCGCAACTCCTGCCCGACCCGCGTGCGCAACCGCTGCGCGGTCAGCGGCCGGCCCCGCGGCTACTACCGGAAGTTCGGCCTCTCGCGCATCGCCCTGCGCGACCTCGCCCTGCGCGGCGACCTCCCGGGCGTGATCAAAGCGAGCTGGTGAGATCGCCGGAGGGCCGCCTCCCTTGAGACAGACGGTCTTCCTGCGGCGTCGGGGGGGGCGCGCCGC
>JBCCLG010000727.1:0-3357 GCA_039027015.1 Acidobacteriota bacterium
CCGCGCTCCTGAAGCTCGTCGAGAAAGTCCCCGAAGGCGGCGTCGTTGGCCGCCACCTCGGCGTCGTAAAGCGCCCTCAGCTGGTCGATCTCCTCGGGATCGTGGCTGGCCTCGCGCACGGTGATGCGATGCACGCTCTCCCGGCTGCCCAGGTCTCTCGGGGAGTTGGGGGCGTACCGAATTCTCAGGTCCTCGGGCGCCTCGTAGGGCGCGTGTGGGTCCACGGAGAGGGCCCAGAGGAAGAGCGGCTCTTCGGCAGGAGCTTCGTCGAGCCACTCTTTGCTGAGCTCCACGACGTCCGTGGCGCGGGTCAGCTCAAAGCCAGGGGTTGGCTGATTGAGCATGCGATATTCGCCAAAGCCCTGGGCGAAGCCCGCGGCCGCCGCCACGTTGCCGTTGCTGATCACCGCGCCGGTGGCGTACCCGGCCTCGCCCAGCAGCTCCGCGAGGGTAGAGACCTGCGGGGGCAGGGCATCGTAGTCGCCGAGGCTGCCGTGGATTTGCGACCACAGTCCGGTCATCACGGAACCGACCGAGGCCCGCGTCCACGGCGTCTGCGCCTGGGCGTCTTCGAACAGAAAGGCCTGCTCGGCGAAGCGGTCGATGCGCGGCGAGACGTCTTTCTGGTAACCGTAGGAGCCCAGGCTATCGGCGCGCAGGGTGTCGACCATGAAGAGGAAGACGTTGGGCCGGGTCGAGGAGGCGGCGTCCGGATTAGCGGCGTTGGCCGTGGCGGCGACGGCGGTGGCGGCTCGATTCGAGCCGGTCGCGTCGCCGGCGAGCTGCACCCCGCCGGGCGCCGCCGCGGCGTCGCCAGGAGCCTGCGCGAGGAGCAGCCTCGGCCTCTCGATCACCACGCCCTGCCGCTCGGTGTCCGCCCCGGCGGGAGCCAGGGCAAAAAACGACAGCCTGCCCTGGGACGGTTCTCCGCTCGAGAAGGGCACCGTCACTTCGCTCTCGCGTCCCTCGATCTCGCGCTCGACGGCGCCGGGCAGACGGTCTCGCGGGCCGCCGTCGACGGCCTGCCAGGTGATCTTGAGCCTGGAGCCTTCGGGCCCGCGCACCCTCACCTGGTCGAGGGCGAGGGCGGCCTCGCCCGCCGGCAGCTCGAGCATGAAGTCCACGCGCACGTCGAACGGCACGAAGAGCGTCCCCTCGGCCTCATCGACCCTGGGATCGGGGGGCGCAGGGGCCTGGTAGGGGCCGAAGTTGATGTACTCAAAAAGAAGGCGCGTGTCTTTGGAGTAGGAGCGAGGCTTCACCGATCTCGGGTGCTGGAAGAGCAGTCGATTGCGGCCCATCCGCAGCATCGACTCGGGGATGATCGTCTCGATTTGGCTGAATCTCACGCCGATCTCGTGGGACTCGAGCCGCTCGCCGTTGACCGAAATATCGAGCGGACCCTCGAGACCGAGTCGCGTGCGGGTGATGAAGATGAGGGGCAAATCGCCCGGGCGCGTCACGAAGAAATCGACCTCGCTCACGTCGCGGCGCGACCACAGTCCGAAGCGCGGGCGATCGGCGGGCAGCGGGATCGGCACGCCGGGCCGCCAGCCCCGCACCAGGTGCCGATAGGCTTCGGGCGTCCCGATGTCGAGGTAGTGGGTGGGCTTCTGGACCTGAGCGTTGGCAAACTCCGGGATCAGATCGATCTCCAGGCCGCCCTCCGGCGTGGGATTGACGCCGCCGCACGCTAAGACCACCAGAAGGCTCATGCGAAAGAGATTCCGCGCCGCGAATCCGCCGCGGACCCCTCGGGCTCTCCTTCCTGCGCTTTTACGGGGCATTCGATCCTCCAGCCGCGCTGGCTTCGCGCTTCGGCACGGCCGCCTGCTGCATCGGCTCTGGCCCTGTTAGGCGTCGCTTCAGCGCGGCGCCGATTCTCTCGCCGATCGCGGCGCCAAGCATTTGCGAACCGTAGCTGTTGGTGTGGCAGCAGGTGTCCTGCCACACGCTTCGGGCTTCATCTCGATAGATCATGGTCGTGTCGTAGAAGGGCAGTCCAGAAGCCGCCAGCTCCGCCCCTCGGGCCCGCAGGTTCGGGTAGACCGCGGCGGCGATGCGGCTCCAGCCCCAGGAGGGGTCCCACGCTCTTTCGAGCTCCTCCTCGGTCAGAATCTTGGAGTCCGCGACGTATTGACTGGGCTGCAGCACGTGCAGGTAAACCGCGCCGCGGCTCTCCGCCAGCGCCCGCATTTGATGCGAGGAGCGGGCCCATACGTCGAGAACCAGGTCGAGGCACTGGTCGTCGGCTTCGCCGCCGTCGAGGCACGGCGCGTCGAGGTTGAAGAGGACCTCGGCGCCCGGCTGCTCTCGTAGAAGTCTCTCGCGAGCGACGGCTTCTTTCTCGAGGGAGAGGACCCTCCAGCCGACCATCGCCCGTGCGAGCTGAAGAGCGGAGCACCAGGCGCCCTCGCAGCGCTGGCGCCAGGTCTCGGCCCGCCGGCGCAGCTTGAGGGTCTCGGCGCTGAGCTCGATTTGGCGAGGCGTCAAGGCGCCGGTGCTGCTGCCGAGGGCCTGCCTCCACGTGCCGAGATTGGGATAGATCGGGTGGTGGCCCAGCTTTGCGTTGCCGACCGCCAGCACGGCCTCGTTGTAGCCGTCGATATTGATCACCGCGTCGAGCTCGACCCCGAGTAGCTGGGACTCGAGCAGCAGAGCGAGCTGCTGGGGCTGCTTATACCCGGAGATTGCGAAGTTCACCACCTGCACGGGCCTGCCGTCGCCGATCGTTCGCGCGGCGGCTCTCTCGAGGGTGCGACGGCCGGAGAGTCCCACGTTACGCGCCTGGGAGCCGCCGAAAACGCCGACTCGGTAGGCGTCTCGGTCGAGGTCCGTGCGCGGGTCGAGCTGCCACGAGAGGGCGCCCAGGACGTTGCGTCCGCTGCGGTCGGGAGGCAGCGGATCGCTCGAGGGACGAGGCGTCAGGCCCCGGTAGGGGTGAACCATCCAGGCGCTGGCCGACCGATCCGCCTCCCGAGGGCCGGCCGACTCCTGCACCTCGGCCGCCTCGGAACCGGCAGCGAAACGCAGCGGCGCCAGGAGGTCGAGTCCGCGGATCGCGACCTCGGCTCCGGCCAGCGCGACGGCAGTCGAGAAGAGGGCCAGGGCGATGCTGGCCAGCCGTGAGGGTGCCGAGACGGGCTTCGACAAACGGGGCGGTCTCCGCGCAGGGGCCCGCGGGCTTCTCGAGGGCGAGGCCGCGGGCCGACGGGTTCTGCTGGCTCGCGGTCATGGGGCCAGCAGGGGTCGGTGAGGGTCTTCGAAATCGGGCCTATGGGGCGCTTTCTCGAGACCTTAGGAGCATACTACGGGGGCCTGAAAGCCGTGCGGGTTCTGCGTGGTAGGGTCCGCCGC
>JBCCLG010000728.1:0-3342 GCA_039027015.1 Acidobacteriota bacterium
CCACGACAGAGCTGGAAAGTGAGCGCTATGAACGCATGCGGACAAGGCGCGCTTTGGTTGAGGCGCTGTCGTCTATGGAAGAGGGCTTCCCGCGACGCCCGCCGCGGCGAGCGCCCGCGCCAGGGCGCGGGCGGCGCGCAGCTCGCCATCGGCCGCGCCGAGGGCGATGGTGTAGGCCGGCTCGCCGATCGGATACTCGCCGCGGATCGTCCACGAGCCGCTCGACCACTCGGCCTGGAAGTCCACCGTGCCGCGCTCGTTGCGGCTCGCCGGCGCGGTGGTGGTGAGATTGCGGATCTCGAGGCCGCCCTCGGCGCCGCCGAGCGCCTCGAAGCGGGCCGGCGCGCCCACCCGGTCGCCCGGCGCCATGCGCAGGGAAATGGCGTTGTCGTCGATCGCCAGGCCCGCGGTGGGCGCGGCGAAGGCGAAGGCCAGATCGCCGACCGCCCGGCTGGACGGATGGGGGCGGCCCGGAAATCGGGAGAGATCGACCACCAGCCGACGCACCCGGCGCACGCCGGCGTCGTGCACCTGACGCGCCAGAAGGGCCAGAGGCTCCGCCGCGCCGCCGTCGAAAAATCGCTCGCTCCAGGTGGGATCCGCCGCCGCCTCGAGAATCAGCGTGTCGAGCTCTGGGCCGACCGCCGAGCCGGCCCACAGGCGCGTGGTCACCCGATACTCCGGGCCGAGGTGGTGGAGCGCCGCGGCGGCCACGGCGAGCTTGTGGGTGGAGGCCGGAACGAAGAGCTCATCCGCGCGCTGGGACGCGAGAACGCGCTCGCCCCGGGCGGCGTGGCAGCCGAGACGCGAGCCGTCGCCGGGCGCCGCGCTCGTCAAGAGCAGCGCCGCCCACAGCGAGAGGCCCGCGAGACCCCCCGTCAAACCTTGAGACGAGGCAGCAGGCGATTGATCGCCTTGGCGCTCGACATGATGTAGAAGTGAAGCGACGGCACGCCGTGATCCGCCAGCTCCTGGGCCTGGGCGAGGGTCCACTCGAGGCCGATCTCGGGAATGTCGGCTTTGTCGGCGCGCTCGATCTCGTCGGCCAGGGCCGAAGGGATCTCGCAGTGGAAGGTGCGCGGGATCGAGCGCAGCTGGCCGCGCCGGTTGAGGATCTTGAGGCCGGGGATGATCGGCACGTCGATGCCCTCGGCGCGGCACAGATCGACGAAGCGGAAGTAGTGCCGGTTGTCAAAAAACATCTGCGTGACGATGTAGTCGGCGCCGGCCTCGACCTTCTTCTTGACCCAGCGAACGTCGGAGCTGAGGTTGGGGGACTCGAAGTGCTTCTCCGGATAGCCGGAGGCGCCGATGCAGAAATCCGCCGGATCCGCGTCGAGCAGATCCTCGAGGTATTTGCCGGAGTTCATGTCGTGGATCTGGGAGATCAGCGACGTGGCGTCGGCGTTTCGCGTGCGGCCCTCGCGCAGAGGCTTGGAGTAGCCCGAGTCGTCGCCGCGCAGCGCCAGCACGTTGTCGATACCGAGATAGCGCAGCTCGATCAGGAAGTCTTCGGTTTCCTGCCGGGTGAAGCCCTGGCACAGCACGTGGGGCACGGCGTCGATGTTGTATTTGTTCTGGATCAGGGCGCACACGCCGAGGGTGCCGGGGCGTTTACGTTTAACCCGCCGCCGGATTCCGGCGCTCGACTCTTCATAAACAATCTCCGCGGCGTGACTCGTGATGTCGATGAACGGAGGTCGATGCTCGACCAAACCATCGATCAGCTTCAGCAGACTTTTGAGGTTTCCGCCGCGCAAGGGCGGAATGATCTCGAAGCTGATCAAGGGTCCATCGGCAGCGTCCAGGTGCTCGGTGACTTTCATGGTTCCTCGATCGTGAGGCCCGCACCGCGGCCTCCCGCGGCGCCCGGCCTTTCAGTGAATATAGAAATAAGGTGCGGGGTGGGTCTTCTTCATGGGCAGCGCGCTCCTGGGGCGGACGCGCGGAGTTCTCGGGTCCTCTCGATGAGGGCTTTCGGAGGCCGCTCTGAAACCGGATTTCTGGCCGACCGCCGCGCCGGAATTCGCCGAGATTTGTTGGAATATTATAGCCATCCCAGCACACCGAGTTCCCTTCCGGGAGCATGACAAAACCGTGACCGAAAGCCCTCAGAACCCCCGCGAGACCCCCCCTGGCCCGAGGGAGCGCCGCGGCTCCCAGGCGGTGGCCGCGCTGGCGGTGATCGCCGCCCTCGTCTCCCTACTCTCGACCACCTCCTGGGCGCGCCACCGCAGCGAGCTGCTCAGCGTGCTCTCCGACGCGGGCATCGAGGACGCCGATCTGATCCGCCGCCTCGAGCGGGAGACCACCCCCCATCATGCCCAGCTGGCCGCGGCGCGCTCCCTGATCTACAAAACCCTCTCGGTGCAGCACGACGGCGATGCCGAGGAGCGGCGGATCCTGGTGAGCCAACTGCCCCAGGCCGAGGATCTGGCCCGCGGCGTCCTCGAGTCGCAGCCCAACAGCTGGCAGGCGACCATGCTGCTCGGCACGTCGGTCTACCTGCGCTGGTCTTTGGACCGCGACACCCGCCTCTACACGGAGTCCTCGCGCTGGGAAAGGCCGCTGCAAAAGGCCGTGGCCGACGCCGCGGGGCACCCGGAGCCCAAGCGCATTCTGGCGACCGCCTACCTCGAGGTGTGGCACGCCCTCTCGCCGGCCAAGCGCGAGGACGCCAAGGCGCTGATCGCCCGCGTCTTCTCGGATGATCTGCGCGCCTTCGAGGCGCTCTCGCCGATTTGGTTCGACCTCGGCGGCATGAGCCTCGACGAGAGTCTCGAGGTGGTGCCCCGGGCGCCCGAGGCCTGGGCCCAGGTGGAGCGCGCCTTCGCGCAGGCGAAGCGCTGGCAGCCTTACATCACCGCGCACCGCAATCGCCTCGACGCCCTCGAGGCCAAGCTTGAAAAGCAGCGCGACGAGGGAGAAAAGCGGCTGCGCCTCGGAGCCTTCGTCGACAGCCGCTCGAGGCTGCTGCGGGTGGTTCACCAGTCGCCCCCCTCGGCGCGATTTCTGCCGCTGGTGACCAGCGCCCTCGAGCTCTACCCCCCGGGGCTGCACGGTCTCGCCTCGACGACGCATCTCGAGCCCTGGGTGGACTGGTCTCTGGAGCTCAGTCGCCTGGGCCTGGACGGGCTGCCCGCCGACGCCATGGGCCTTTTGCTGGACGCCATCGTCGACGACGACTTTCCGCCCTCGAAGGCGGCCCTGATGGCGCTGCGCGCCGACGAGCTCTACCAGGCCGAGCGTCACGAGAGGCTGGCGCAGCCGCTGACGCTCTACGTGTGGGCCCCTTACCTGATCGCCAAGGCCGAACGGCTGGTCGAGGAGGGTCGGCCCGAG
>JBCCLG010000729.1:0-3340 GCA_039027015.1 Acidobacteriota bacterium
GAGTGGCCCGCCGAATATCATCGGCCCACCCCGCCGGAGGCCCTTTCGGACCCAATTTCGCACGGCGGGCTCGACGTTGTCGCGAAACGAAACGCCACCCTCGAAGCCGCGAGGAAGATCATCGCCGACAACACCCCGCAGAACACGCAGAGAGCCAGGAAATCGGCGCTCCGCTACTTCTGGACTTGGGCTCGGGAAGCTCACGGCCTTGACGAGGAGTACCCGGTCTCGCCCGATCTCGCCATCGACTTCATCGTCTCCCACAGCCGGGGGCTCGATCCCCGCGTCGAGGAGGCCCTGGTCTCTGCCGGCGTCAAGAAGCCCGGAACTCATTCCGTTGCGACGATCGGAACCCGGCTTGCTCATCTCTCCAAAGCTCATCGAGCCCAGGGCCTGCCCTCGCCTCTAGACTCGCACCTCGTGCGTGAGCTGCTCAGCAGACTCCGACGAGAGCGCGCCAACAATGGCGGCCAGAAGCGCCTGAAGGCCCTCGATCGACCCACCCTCAACCGGCTGCTGCCGAAGAAATCCGAGTCGCTTACCGACCTGCGCGACGCCGCCCTCCTCCTCGTGGGCTGTGCTGCCGGCGGCAGGCGCCGCTCCGAACTCGCTGCGCTCAATCTTGAAGACTTAGAAGAGCTTGCAGGCGGCGAGTTCCTGTGGACGCTCCGGAAGGGCAAGAACGACCAGGAGGGCGACGGCCTGGTGGTGCCGATCAAAGGCCGAGCAGCCAAGGCTCTCAGAGAGTGGATTGAGGCGGCAAGGATCGCCAATGGGGCGGTCTTCAGGCGCCTCAACCGTTGGGGACACGTGAGCGGCCGAATCGCTCCGGGGACGGTCTACGACGTCGTCAAGAAACGCGCCCTGGCAGCAGGCCTCGACCCTCGAGGCTTCGGCGCTCACTCGATGCGGGCCGGGTTCATGACCCAGGGCGGTCGCGACGGGATTCCGCTGCAGGAGTTGATGATGCTCTCGGGCCACCGCAGCATCGCCGAGGCGCGTCGCTACCACCGTCCTGGCAAGGTGCTGAACAGCAAGGCGGCCGATCTGTTTTGAGCCTCGGTCAGCACCACGGGAGGCAGGCTAAATAGTGCACAGCCAGGGCACTTTTCGGGACGCCCGCAGACCGCAAAAACCTAGCTGACGCGGGCGGATCTCGGTGTTCCGTCTGCTCGAGAGGCTTGGCCCTTTCGTCAAGTCATGAGCCTCATAACGCCATGACCACAAAACACCTTGTTCTTGACTGGCCGCCGGGTTTACCCAAACCGGGTGAATTCAGCAAGAGGGCGCGCAGGCCGAGTTTGCTTAAGCCCGCGCTCAACCCATGGGATAAGCAAGCGTCCTGCGCAAGTCGACGCCTTTCGCCGAAGTTGAAGTCTCAGCGCCAGCCGGAGGCCTACATCATTGAGACGTACGATCTGACTCTCCAGGCGTGCACTTATCCTGAGTGTGTGGAGCCAAATAAGATCAATTTTTACAGTGCTTTAGTCGCCCAGGCGTCGGGCCTAAAGGCAGCGCTCTTGGCCCGTTCAAGGAGCCTGATTCCGACGCCTTGGCTTATCCAATCGGTTAACCGCTGGCTTGCTCTAAAGAAGAAGATAGACATATTAAGAAAGAATCCTTCGGATTCTTCCGCGACGTCACGGCAAAGGAAGGGACTCAAGCAGCAGGGACCCAAAGTTGACCCTCCGAGTTCGTCTCCTAAGGCGTACGACCGAGCGACTGCGCCACCTCGAGGAACTTGGGACGCTAGGGGGGCCCTCTCCGAGCCTTTCGGCTCAAATGCAGGCAACGGCATAGGGTCTGATGCCGAAACCCGATCAGAGAGTTGCTCTCGGCCTCAGATCGGGTTTACAGGTCGGCGTCAGATCGTCTGTTTACCTCTTCCAGCCATTTTCGACTCCCCGACCAGGTTGCGGTGCCGGCGGCCGGCTCACTCGAATTGCTCGTGGGGCCCGGCCGTATCAAATAGGGTCGGATCACCTCTCAGGTGGATACATTGGTTTCACGAATCTAGTCATCCCGCCGCATCGGGCCCCGGTGAGAGTCATGGGTGAGCCCAGCTACGGCGACTGCCTGAGGGCTACTGCCAGAGAGCATCCGGACCTTTTCACCGATGAGGAGCTACAGGACCTCGACGAGTGGATCTCGGAAATCGAGAAGGATCCCAAGAAACGCGTATTCTTCGAGTGGCTGAAGCTCGCTGCGGACGCCTGCATACTGGCTGCAGAGAAGTAAGCACAACCCCAGGAGGTGCCGAGATGGGCGCTACCGAAAACGCCGTCGCCTACGTGCGCGTGAGCTCTGAGGAACAGGTCTCGAATCTCAGTCTCGACACCCAGGAGAGCGAATGCCGCAAGTGGTGCGCCGATCGCGGAATCCACCTCCTGCAGATCTTCCGCGAAGAGGGCAAGAGCGCCAAGACCGTCAACAGACCGGAGCTTCAGGCCCTGCTGACCTTCTGCCGCCGTCGAGCGAAGACCGTTGACTACGTCCTCGTTCACGACCTGAAGCGCTTCAGCAGAGACTTGGTGGGCCACTACGCCATCCGTGGCCAGCTGAAGAACCTCGGGATCGGTTTGCGATCAGTCACCGAGGGAATGATCGACGGCACGAAGGAAGGCGAGATGATGGAGGCCATCATCGGGGCCGTGGCGCAGTACGACAACGCTGCGAGAAGCGAGCGAGTCACGCTTGGCATGCGAGCCTGCCTTGAGACGGGACGCTGGCCGTTTAGAGCGCCTCTCGGTTATCTCACAGAAGACAAAAAGCTCGTCCACGATCCCAAGAGGGCACCTCTGGTGCGGAAGGCGTTCGAGCTGATGGCGACGGGTCTTTACTCCCAGAGGGAGATCGTACGCCGTCTCACCGCGCAGGGACTTCGAACCACCGCAGGGAAGCCGATTAGCGCTCAGACGCTGCGGCGCATGCTGGGTTCACCCACGTACTGCGGCCGCTTCTCGGTTGGGGGCGGAATCGACATCGACGGTCAGGGTGGCTGGGAACCCATAATTGAGCCGCATATTTGGAAGCGCTGTCAGGCCAAGCTGAGCGGGCACTCTCCCACCGCCGTGCCGCACGTCAAGGAGCGGGAAGAGTTTCCGCTGAAGGGTCTCCTGAGATCGGAGAAAAGCCCTCTCACGGCCTCGTTCAGCAAAGGCCGCAAGGGCAGGCTCTACGGGTATTACCACGAGCCTGGCGGCAAGGCGGAGATTCGAATTCCTCGCCAGAGGATGCACGAGCTGTTTCTGGACCTTTTGAGAAGCCTCAAGCCTCGGCCGGTTTTTCTCTCCACATGGAAGGCGGCCCTCCTGCACTCGTGGAGACAGCGGTGCTCAGA
>JBCCLG010000730.1:0-3328 GCA_039027015.1 Acidobacteriota bacterium
CGCCCATCAGAGGTGGTCGAAGAGCATGTCGCGCTCCAAAGCGTTGCGCAGCACGTCGGGATGAAAGCTCTCGAAGAGAAGGGAGGCGTAAACCCGGGTCGGCCGGAAGACCAGACGGATCTCCGCCTCGGCAAATGCCTCGATGGGACCCTCCGCGGCGAGAAGCCCCCGGCGATTCTCGAGCATCAGCCGGTACGCCAGCTCGAATCCCTGGAGCACTTCGTCCGCGTGGTGAGAGGCGAGAATCGGTCGGCCGTCGACCGACGGTGTGTTGTCTCCCCCGGGCATATCCTCGAAGCACTCGGAGAACCGCATGACGTCGGTTCCCTGATCGACCGGCACGAGCATGGGGGCCCAGGTCTTCTGGCCGGCGATGTCGGCCATGCCGCTCAGGTCGCTCACTCCCTCGCCGCTGCTCAATCTGCCCTTGCGCGGCAGGAGGCCGGAGGCGAGCACCGAACGCTTCATCTGCTCCAGGAAAGTCAGCTCGGAGCCGGCCGGCTGACCGGTGATGCGCGGAAGAAAGAGGGTCTCCATATCGACCAGCACCGGATGCTCGCCGCTGGCGAGAATATTCTCGAAATGCACGTCGTTGGCGTTGAGCACGAAGAGAAGAGCGCAGAGCGCGCCGTGACGACGATAGAAGCGCTCGACCTGCGCAGCGTTTTCGCAGGGGCCGATCTCGACCTTCTCGACCCAGCCGTGATCGCCGCGATCGAGCACCTGCAGGGTGCGGAATTCGGGCCTGAAACCGGCTTGGTTGAGCCACTCGAGAAGCGCGTTGAAGTGCACTTCGGTGGCCAGGGAACGCGGCTTATAGATCAGCTCGAGGCCGCTGTCGAAGGCCACCCGCATCACGGTGCGGCCGCCGCGATGGGAGTCGCCCAGGCTCGCCCGCGCCTCGGTGAGGGCGCCGAGACTGCGGCCGTCTCCCCACCGGGCGCAGAGATCTCCCCAGTCGTCACGGAGATGAGAAACGAACTCGAGACCGGCCTCGACCCATTGGCCGATGCGCAGGGTGATCTGACGCGCCAGCACCGGATATTCGGTAAAGAGGCGCCGCTGCTCCTCAGGCCGGCCGAGGCGGGCGACGAAATCCTCGAAGCGCTCTTCGGGGCTCTCTCCCTCGAGAGTGCCCTCGAGGCGGGCGACGTTGAGCTCGAGGATCAGCACCCGTCGAATCAGCATCACCAGGCGTCCGGGAAGAGCGGGAACTAGCAGCTTCGCCACTGAATCCGAGTCGAGGTGCGCGATCGGGCTCCCCGCGATCCGCTCGTCGATCGCGCGGCGCAGGCGGTCGACGGCGTCGTGGATCAAAGGCTCGACGAGAGGCAGAAAACGCACGCTGTCAAAGGCCCGATCGACATCGTGCACGTCGATGTCGGGAACGCGGAGCTCCTGGCCGAGGGCCCGATCGAGCGTCTCGACCCACGACGGGCGCCGCAGCGCAGCGGCCTCGGGCTGCAGGCCTATGGCCGCACGCAGCTTGTCGTCGTCGAGCCTGTCGGTGGCCATACGGTGGCTGAAGACCTCGGGATCGCGGAACGGCGGCAGCGACCGCCAGCGGTCTTCCAGATCCCGGTTTGCGGCCGAGAGCTCGTGGTCTGGAGCGTCCGGCAAGAGCGCGGCGCGCTCCTCGAGGGTCAGGGTGTCGAACCAGGGGAACTCGTGGGTCCGGGACAGGCTCATCGGATCGATTCCTCACGGGAGAGATGTTTTCAGGCGGCGGGGGCCGACCGGCGGCGGTTTCCGCCGGTCGGCCGTGGACCGAGTCCGATTAGAAGCAGGCGAGTGGCGGGCACGGCGTGCACACGGACGCTGGCAGCGGCGTGCAGGTGCAGCAGTGAGACAGCGACGAGCCACCGGAAACCGAGCGCAGCTCTTCGTCGGCCAAAGAGATGGCGCCGGCCGGGCTGCTGGGCAGCTGAGCCCGCTCCGCGGCGCTCAGCGAGCGGCGATAGGCGGGGTTCTTCCAGGCGCGAGCGATGTCGATGTTCTTCATAACAGTCTCCTGATTTGCAGCGGCCTCCATGACCGCGCGCCATCGCTGTAGGGCAAGGCACGTGCCACATCGAGGACCTCCGAGAAAACTCGTCGATCCACGCCTTCCGCCTCAACCGCCGGCTCGAGAGGGCTCTGCTGAGCCCGCGGGGGTGACCAAAGTTTGGGCGCTGCCGCTCACATTGGGGGCGGTCCGGTTCTCCGTCGCCCCTGTTTCGAGGCGTCGCCGGCCAGGCATCGCGGTTGCACTTCCGGAGAGCTCCGATGGAGAAAAGCCGCGGCGGCCATCGCCAAGGCGCCCCGTGACAGCCGCTGGAGAGAATCGATGAGCGAAGAATCCCGAGAAGAGAGAGCCGCGCTGACCGAGCCGGCGGCGCATCCGGCCGGGCCTGAACCGGCCGCGTCCGGGAGGTCGCTGTATCGGCCCGAGGCGCTCGAGGCCTATCGCCACGGAGGGCGCCGGGCGAGGGCGGGCGGGAAGCTCGCGGCGCGGCGTCCGGTCGCCGGCGCCGGCCGCGGGGTTTTCTATGGCCTGCTCTGCGCCGGCCTGGGGGCCTTTCTCGCCGCCGCTCTCGTGCCCATCGAACGCCTGGTGACGGCGCACGCCGAGGTGCGAGCAATCGCCGCCGGAGCGGGCTCGACGACTTTGCTCCTCGAGGTGCCCGCCGCGCGCCGCCGCGAGCTAGCCCTCGGACAGCGGCTGGTGGTGCGGCTCGAAGACCGGCCCGAGATCGTCCTCGGCGCGCGGCTGACGGTCCTCGGCTCAGAAAGCCTGGATGAGCGCGGCAGGGCGCGCGTTGAAGCGCGGCTTGAGTCGTCTCACCCGGCCCTCGGGTCCGGGCTCGAAGCGCGCCAGAGCGCCGCTCGAGGCCGCGCCGCGATCTGGATCGAAGCTCCGCTCCTGGTGCACTTCATCCCCTCCCTCAGCCGCCTGGCCGGCGGGCAGTCATGAGCTCGCGATCCTCGGTCCGCGCGCGTCCCCGCCGCTCCATTCCGCTCCAGGCCCAAACCTCGATCGCGGACTGCGGCGCCGCGTGCCTGGCCATGGTTCTCGGCTTCTGGCGCAAGCACGTGCCCTTAGCGGCGGTGCGCGAAGCCGTCGGCGCGGCCCAGGGAGCGGACGGCCTGAACATTCTCGAAGCGGGGCGGTCCTTTGGGCTGGTCAGCCAGGGAGTCCAGGTCGAGCGGCTCGAGACCTTAGCGGAGCTCCCCCGAGCGACGATTCTGCACTGGCGCTTCAATCATTTCGGGTCCATCGGTCGAGCACCACGAAATGATTGAAGCGCCAGTGCAGAATCGTCGCTCGGGGGAGCTCCGCTAAGGTCTC
>JBCCLG010000731.1:0-3327 GCA_039027015.1 Acidobacteriota bacterium
CCAGATTCGGCGAGGACCCAACACCCCTGACTTTTTCTGGTCCGACAAGATTCTCGGCGATATCTTCCTCACCGCCGACGCCGACCCGTTTTTGGGTATGAATAGGCCGGTGGAAGATCGCCGCAACCTCAAGACCGGCGAGCCCATGGCCCGCTGGTACGCCGACTATCCCCTCGGCCGACTGTTCGGAAAGGGCGAGGAGGAGATCGACAGGGTGGTTTACGTGGCCGACGCCTGGTTCGAAGCCGGCCGCATGGTGGGCGCCTCCTTCCACTATGGAATCGAGGTCCAGCTCGACTTCGTCGACGGCATCGTGCAGGACACCTCGGACGTCTACATGGGAGCGCTCTTCAGGCCGCGCAAGAGCCCCCTCTCGGTGGTGCCCCATGAGGAGTGGTTGAGCCACGAACCCATCCCGGCGCTGCCCGCAGCCCAGGCCGAGGACCCCGAGACCCTCGGCATCGCCGACTACGAGGAATCCGAAGACTGAGCGGCGCTCCCCACGCGGGATCCAGGGACCGGATTCTCCCCCGGTGACTATCTTTTCGGCCGGCTTTCTGGCACCCTGGGCGCCGGCCGCGGCGATCTCGCCACGGAGCGAGCTTCGGATCTCGCCGCGGCGCCGACCCGCTCGCTTTCCATCCATCCACCGACCGGCGATCCCGAGGACTCGCGGGGCGCGTTCGGCAACGAGAGGAGAGACACCATTTCATCGAAAGTTTTTGTCGCCAATCTCAGTTTTCAAACCCGGGAAGAGGATCTCGAAGATCTCTTCTCCGAGGCCGGCGCGATCGAGAGCGTCTTCCTGCCCACGGACCGCAACACCGGCAGGCCCCGAGGCTTCGCCTTCGTGGAATTCGACTCCCCGGAAAGCGCCCAGAAGGCCGTGGACACGCTCAACGAGCGCGAGCTCGACGGTCGTACTCTGCGGGTCGACATCGCCCAGGATCGTCCGCGCCGCGAGGCTCCTCCCCGCTTCGGCGGCGGTGGCCCCTCCCGCGGCGGCCCGCCGCCGCGCCCCTCGCGCCCCAAGGGCAGCCGCCGGGGAAGCCGCGGTAAGAAGCGCAGCCTCTGAGCGGCGGCGACCCGCCCCTCTTCAGGCCGGCCACTGGCGGGAGGAGGAGGCGAGAGCGGGCCTGACCAATCCCGATTCGGCAGCGACGCGCACCGCCTCCTGACGGCGCTCGACTCCGAGCTTGCCGAAAAGGTTGCGCAGGTGCATCTTGACGGTCGAGACAGAAATCCCGAGCCGGTCCGCGAGCTGACGATTCGAGCAGCCGCTGGCCAGAAGCTCGAGCACCCTTTTCTCGCGGAGGGTCAGCTCGCCAGGCCCCACCGGCGCCGGACTCCTTGCGGACTCGCCTCCGGATAGCTCCTTGAGTCTGTGCAGGACCGCCTCGACCACCTCGGGAGAGCCCGGCGCCAGGTTGTGATGAACCTGGCGGATGGTCGCCAGAAGATCTTCCAGCCCCGCCTCCAGGGGTACGTAGCCGCAGGCGCCCGCCTCGATGAGCGCGACCACACCGGCGTCGGGGCGAACGCTCATCGGCAGGATCTTGGCATCAGGGCACCGCGAGCGGATTTCGCGGATCAGGCGCACCGGCGATCGCGCGATCTGGACGTCGAAGACCACCACGTCGGCGGCAGCCTTGGAGCGGTCCCGGGCGAGGATGTCGAGAAGATCTACCGACTCGGCCATCACGCCGGCGAGCTCGAAGTCCGGACGCTCGCCCAGGGCCTTGCCCAGGGCGTCCGCCAGAATCCGATAGCGGTGGACCACCAGAACCGAGATCGGGCGACTCGGGGCTGGCTTGAAACTGCGGGTCTCGGCGGTCATGGCGTGGACTCTCCTGAAGACGGGCGTTCCGAGGGCCGCGCGCGGTCGTTCGGCGACCAAAGACCGCGCGGCTGAAGCTCTCCTTGTCGGAGGGCGCGTGCGGGAGCGTCAGGTACTGGCCAGCTGCGAGGGCGAGACGGCCGCCGCGGCGGCATCGGCGGCGCGGCGCGGCTCGAGCCAGCCCTGCTCCAGGGCCAGCTCCGCGGCCGACGAGCGGCTGTCGACCTGGAGCTTGTCGAGGATGTTGTGCACGTGATTCTTGACCGTGTGGATCGAGATCCCGAGCCGCCCTGCGATGGTCTCGTTCGAGCAGTGATCCGCCACCAGGGTGAGGATCTCCAGCTCTCTGGGAGTGAGCGCCAGCGCCGCCAGGCGCTGGCGCAGGTCGTGCTCGCTGGCCTTTTGCGCCAGCCGTTCGTAGAGCCGGTAGGCGATGCTCGGCGGATAGATCTTGGCCCCCTCAAGGACCTGATCCATCGCCGAGACGAGATCCTCAAAACCGGTTTCGAGAGGCAGAGAGGCGTCGGTCTCGGCGACCAGGAGCCTCTCGCCGACCGCGCTCGCGGGGTCAAGCCCGAGGAGCATCAGCCGAACGGACCGCTCGCGGGCGGCCCGCAGAAGCTCGTGGAGCGCCTGATCCTCGGGCTGCTCCTGACCGGAGTCGAGGGTCGAGGGCTGCTCACCCGAGTAGCTGACGTCCACCAGCAGCAGCTCGAGTCCCTCGTCGCCAAGGGCCTCGAGGCACGAATCGCTGTCGCTGAAGCACCGCACGGAGAACCGCTCGAGGCTCGAGAGTCGGTGGAAGAGGCTGTCTGCCAAGGCCCCATGGGCCGTTACGATTCCCACGTCGCGCTGTCGAGTCACGATTCGTTTCTCCTGGGCTGTGAGGCGGCGTACGCCTTCTGCGGAACCTCTTCCGTCCTGAACTCGGAGGCGCGGCGTATCGCATTGTGGACACTCCTGGATCTACGACCGAGCACCGGATTATGGCCAACTCGACTTACCCGTTTTCCTGAACCGCCGCCTTCGAGGGAGCCGGATGCTCCCCCGACCGAGGCGTCGAACAGCTGTCGCTGCTCAGAGGAGTGTCAAATCGGCCTGGGCGTCGTCGCTAGGTCCCAGGAACCTTTTATTGTCCTAAAAGTGCACTGGGATGTCCAGTCGTTTCAGACGCCGCAAAATAGGCTAATTTTTCTGCATATTTCCTTCTTCGCCGGCGCGTGGAACAGCGAGCGCAGCGCGGCTCTACATCCGGACGAAAAAGGTATCCGCAATATTTCAGAGAATTCGTCATAAAGCCGCCTTGCTCGTTTCGCGGCAGCACGGCTCTTGAATCCTGAACCCATACTTTTCTAGATCTTTTTCGCTCGCGAAAGATCCATCCCTCTGAATCCTCAGGGGGTTACGTCGGATTTTCCGGAAAGGGCCGTCGGCGGCCATCAGGCTGGCCGGCAAGACTATCTGCAAAGAATGCAGAATGCCGCCGAAAG
>JBCCLG010000732.1:0-3327 GCA_039027015.1 Acidobacteriota bacterium
CAGCGCGGCGCGCCGCCGAGCGGCCAAACCACCTTCACGGGTCAGCCTCGCTTCATCTCCAACATGCGCGATCTCGGCGAGTTCGTGCACGTGGACTTTCCGATTCAGGCGGGGCTCTACGCGGCCTTCATCCTGCTCGGCTTCGGCGATGACGCCCTGGACCCGAACAACCCGTACCTCAGGACCACGAGCACTACGCAGCAGGGCTTCGCCAGCTTCGGCCCGGCGGACATCACCCACCTGGTGACCCACGGACCGCGCCTCGCGCTGACCGGCGCGTGGTACCAGAAATGGCTGGCCCACCGTCGCCTGCGCCCGGAGGCCTTCGCCGGCCGCATCAACGTCCAGCTGCGCGGCCTGCGCAGCTACGACATCAACAGCGAGATCCTCAACTCCGAGGCCCTCGCGCAGATCCTCCAGTCGCCGAACATCGGCAGCGCGAACGACGTGGCTCTGCTGCCCATGGGATTCCCCGAGGGTTCGCCGGCCCACCCGGCCTACCCGGGCGGCCACTCGGCCTTCATCGCGGCCGCGGTAACCATCCTCAAGGGCCTCTTCAACGAGGATTTCGTGATTCCCAACCCGGTGGTGGCCAACGCCAACGGTTCGGCCCTGGTGCCCTGGACCGGCGCGCCGCTGACCGTGGGCAACGAGCTCAATAAGCTGGTGGGCAACGTGACTCACGGTCGCGACGGCGCCGGCATGCACTGGCGCTCGGACGGCCGCGGCAACTTCATCGGCGAGGCCCAGGCGGTGGGCGTGCTGCTCGACTACAGCAGGACGTACAACGAGGACTTCGACGGCTTTGAGCTGACCCTGTTCAGCGGCCAGAAGATCAACATCAAGGACGGTCAGGTCACGCTCATCTGACGTCCTCTAAACCCAGCGGATCCTGGCTTTGGAGGGCGGTGGCGCCCTCCAAAGCCTCCCGCGTCGCGGCCCGGAGCCGCGCGCGGCCCGGAGATCGAGTCGATCCCGGGAACGGCAAGAAGCGGACGCAGCGTCTCGGTGGCAGGCGCCGCCGATAAACTCGGGCCTGTGTTGAGGAGGCTCTTCACCGAGCCAGCCCGCCAAACCGCCCGCGCCAGGAGACGCCATGAGCCCAGCCGATTCCGCAGACCCGAGCCCCGCTCGCCACGTTTTCCTGGGCAGCGACCGCCCCGAGCGCGACGCCGAGCGGCTCGAGGAGCTGTGGCGCAGAATCGAAAAGCTCAGCGTCGGGCAGGACCCCGAGAGCGAGGGGGTCCTGTGGACCCGCACCCAGCGCCTCGACGGCGCCCGGGGACCGACGCTGGTGGTCTATCCCGAGGGCACCTGGCACCGCGAGGTCGACCTCGAGACCCTCGAGAAAGTCCACCGCAGCCTGCTGCCCGGCTCGCGCTCCGACGCCGCGACCCCCAAGCCCGAAGGCGCGACCCCCAAGCCCGACGGCGCGACCCCCAAGGCCGACGGCGCGTCCCCCAAGCCCGACGGCAAGGACTACGAGGAGGTCGAGAGCTATCGCCGCAAGGTGCGGAAGATGAACAAGAAGAAGGGTCTTCTCATCGTCAATACCGGCAACGGCAAGGGCAAGACCACCGCCGCCCTCGGTATCGGACTGCGCTCCATGGGCCGCAAGATGCCGGTGGGTATAGTGCAGTTTCTCAAGCGCGAGGGCCTGCGCACCGGCGAACAGCGGGCCGGCGCCTCTCTAGGAATCGACTGGATCGGCGTCGGCGACGGCTGGACCTGGACGAGCAAAGACATCGACGAGACCGAGGCGCGCGCCCTGCGCGGCTGGGAAGTCGCTCGGGAAAAGATCCAAAGCGGCGAGTATCGGGTGCTGATCCTCGATGAGTTCACCTACCTCATGCACTTCGGCTGGCTCGACGCCGCCGAGGTGGTGGCCTGGCTCGAGGCCCATAAACCCGAGGATCTCCACCTCATCATCACCGGCCGCAACGCTCCTCAGGAGCTTCTCGATCTGGCCGATTTGGTCACCGAAATGCGGCAGATCAAGCACCCCTACCGGGAGCAGGGGATCAAGGCGCAGCCGGGAATCGAGTATTGAGCCCGCGCGAAGAAGGGCGCCGGCTCAGGAGGACGTCCGCAGTCGATACGGCAGGCCCGGCACCGAGTGGTCGAAGGCCGGGGAGGCCTGCATCTCCACCTCGGTCGGGTAGACGTCGGCGTCGCCGCGCAGGCTGAAGCCCTTTTTCATGATCAGGACCAAGCCGTTTTCGTCGCCCAGGGCGACGAAGCGCGCGCTGCTGTTGCGGTAGCGCACGGCGCCTATTTCCTTTCCGATGCGGTCCGCCTCGGGTCGCAGGTCCTCGGCGTCGAGCACCAGGGCGATCTCGCTGCAGCAGTGGATGTCGCGACGGCTCGAAAACGGGCCGGGCGCCGCGTTGTTAAGGGTGTGGCGCGCGATGTGTTCGAGGATATTGCCCGCCGGATCGCGGAAGAAGACGGCGTGGGCGTTCCAGCGGAAGAAGTCCACGACGTCGGGATGATCCGGGTGGCGCGGCGCGTTGGGATTCGGGTCGAGTTCGGTGCGCTCGAGCTGCCAGTCGCGGGCCAGGAGGATCTTGTTTTCAGAGATATTGAAGGCCACGTGGTAAAACGGCGAGCCCAGCTCCGGCGACTGGCTCCGGTAGGTCAACCGGGTTTCGCCCGCGGCGACGGTGAGGTGCTGGCGGCTGCGCTCGAGGATTTTCAGCTCGAGCAGATCGGCGTAGAAGTGCTCCATGGCGCCCAGATCGGCCGTGGTCTTGAGGCGCAGATCCCGAAAGCGCGTGCGCGGGGTCACCAGCTTGCCCGCCGCGGGGGCCGGGGCCGGGTGGAGGGAAAAGGCCAGGGCCGCCGTGCCGAGCTGGAGGAATCGTCGTCTGCTGTAGCTCATGGGTCTCTCCTTTTGGGTGCGATGCGCTGGAGGCGCCTTGCCGCCGGAGGCTCCGAACGGCCGGCGATCCCAGAGCTACGCCCCGCTCGAGGCGGGTGTTGCCCGCGGGCCGGGGGCGCGCGGTAAAAATCGAGTCACGCCCCTGGCCCCTCCCGGCTGAAGAGACATTGGCCATGGGATCCTCGACGGGCAAAACGTCCGGCTCGCGCTAGTCTCTATGAGCCCTCTCAGCGCGCTCTCGCGCGTCCGGGCCCTGCAATGATCTGCTGAACAACACGCGTCCGAGATACGGAGCCTCGCCATGTCGTCGTCCCTCTCCGCCGTCGGCCACCGCTCTCTCATCCTCTGCGCCCTGGGCGCGCTGGCCCTCTCCGGCCAGGCCCTGGCCCAGGCCGACCTGGTCATCAGCAAGTCGAACGACACCTCGGGGCAGGGCCTCGTGAACA
>JBCCLG010000733.1:0-3318 GCA_039027015.1 Acidobacteriota bacterium
ACCGCGGCGCCCCCGGGCCGCGAGCCCTCGCGAACCCCGTAATAGATCGGCAGATGGCGCGCGATATCCGAAGCCAGGCAAAAAACGGGCAGAATCGTTTTGCCGGTGAGAAAGCCGAGCTGGTCGATCTTGGCCAGGTCGTAGGGATCGCTCATCGCGAGCACCACGCTGCCGCCCACCACGAAGAGCGGGATCACCTGCAGGGTTTCGGCGCGGTCGGCCGGAATCACGCCCAGGATGGTGACGTCGGCGCCGATCTCCGAAAGCTCCAGGGCGGGAATATCGAGCAGGCTCTCCACCGCGTCGAAAATCTCCGCGACGCTCGCGAGGCCGCCCTCGACCAGCGCCTCGACGAAGCACTCGTCCCTCTGCTTGGAGTTGACCAGCGCCCGGCGCACCGCCAGCTCCACCTCTTCCGCCAGGCCCGCGGCCCGAAGATGCTCGAAAAGTCGCTCTGAAAAACGCTCGCGGGAAAGGCTCATGGATCCTCCGTGGGGCCGCGGAACCCGGCCCGAAAACCGGCCCCGGCAGCTCGCTCGAGGCCGCCTTCACACTACGGAGGTGCGCTGCGAGTGTCTGTCGGAGAACGCGCCGGGCCGCGGTCTCCTTTTGACGACGGCCTCAGGCCGCCGAGAATCAGATCCACCAGGTGAGCGGTCCGCTCGTCGATGAAGGTCTCGAGATCGAAGGGACCTTCGGCCATGACGTCGAGGCTGGCCTCCATCGATTCGAGGGCGATCGGCAGAAAAAGGCACGCGCCCATCACCGATACGAACGTTTGAAGCGGATCGAGGGGCCTCGACTCCCCGCGCTCGATGGCGGCGCGCAGATTGTCGACGAAGATGCGGTAGGGAGAGTCCTCGAGCCGGTTGAAGCGGCGCAAGAGGAGCACCGCGATCGGCGCGCCGATCAGGTTTTCGTGCATCCACAGCCGAACCATCGCCGGCCGCTCGGCGTAGGCCCGCACCTGATAGCCGATAAACGCCTCGAGGGTTTCCTCGAGGCTTTGGTCGGGCCGGAGCCGGCCGCGCAGCGGGCCGGCCATCTCGACGAAGGCGTCCTCAAAAACGCGCGCGTACAGCTCGTCCTTATGGCGAAAGTAATAGTGCAGGGTCGACTTCTTGACCCCGGCGACCGTGCCGATTTCCTGCGTGGTGGCGCCGTGGAGCCCCTTTTCGGCAAAGACCTCGAGCGCCGCCGCCAGCACGCGGCGCTCGGTTTCTGTGGGGGCTCTTTCTGCGGGCAACACCGGTTCTTTCACAGGCTTCTCACTGGCTCCTTACGGGCCGCTGGTTTTCGACCTCTTCCAGGGCACCGGTAAAGTCGATCCGGTAGAGGATGCCATAAAGCACCGGCACAAGGCCAAGGGTCAGAAGAGTCGACGCCAGAAGCCCCGAGAGCAGCGCCACCGCCATCGGGCTGAACATCGGCCCGCCGGTGAGCCACAGGGGCACCAGGCCTCCCACCGTGGTGGCGGTGGTCAGCAGAATCGGCCGCAGTCGGCGCTGGGACGCCTCGAGCACCGCCGCGCCGGGGGAGCGGCCGTAGCGCCTCTTCTCCGTCTCGATGCGGTCCAAAAGCACCACGGCGTTGTTGATCACCACCCCGAAGAGCGCGATCACGCCGAGCAGCGCCATGAAGCCGAAGGGCTTCTGGGTCACCACCAGGCCGCCGACCACGCCGATCAAGGTGAACGGCAGGGTGGCGAGCACGATCAGCGGGCCGCGCAGGGAGTTGAACTGCAGCACCAGCAGGGTCACGATGGCCAGGATGGCGATCGGCTGCTTGGCCTGAATCGAAGCCTGGGCGTCGCCCGACGACTCGACCTCGCCGCCGATCTCGTAGCCGTAGCCGAGAGGCCAGGTGGTCTGGGCGGCCTCGAGCAGGGGCACCAGCTCGCCGGTGATCGAGAACGGCGTCACCGAGCGGTCGGCGGTCGGATCGATGTCGGCCTGCACCGTTAGGGTGCGCTGGCGATCGCGCCGCAGGATCTTGGCGGGCTCCAGCTCCACGCCGAGGCTCGCCACCTGCTCCAGGGGCACCGGCGCAGCGCCGGGTACCGCGACGATTTCGAGGCTGCCGAGCTGCTCGATGCCGTCGGCGCGCGCGCCCTGGGAGCGCAGCACGATCGGAATCAGGTCGTTGCCCTCGCGGTACTCGGCGAGCGTCAGGCCGTTGGTGCGGGTGAGCAGCGAGCGCGCGATCTCGGCCTCGGTCAGGCCGGCGCGGCGCGCCCGGGCGTCGTCCACCTCCACGCGCAGCTTCTTCTTGTAGGTGTCCCAATCATCGCCCACCCGCAGGGTGCCCTCCAGCTCGCGCAGGCGCCGCTGCAGGTCGCGCGCCATGGAGAAGAGAATCTTCGGATCCTCGCCGGTGAGGCGCACCTCCACGGGGTAGTTGAGGGGCGGGCCGTTGCGCAGCTTCTCGACCCGAGTGAGCACCTCGGGAAAGCTCTCGCGCACAAAGCCCTCGATGCGCTCGGTCAGAGAGTC
Source organism: Acidobacteriota bacterium (assembly GCA_039027015.1). GTDB lineage: Bacteria > Acidobacteriota > Thermoanaerobaculia > Multivoradales > J023 > JAUIJL01. The sequence continues at coordinate 2,493 of JBCCLG010000733.1, forward strand.
GAGAATCTCGAGGTCCGACGCGTTGGCGATCATGTACGCGTAGTTGGGCCGCGGCTCCTCGGGGGTATAGCCGAGCAGGAAGCGAGGCGCGCCGCTGCCGACAAAGGAGGCCCAGCTGTAGACGCCGCGCGGCTGGAACTCGAGATCGCTGTTGGGCAGCCAGCGCGCCGCGTCGTCCTCGGTGAGGGAGGCCTTCAGCTCCTCGGCGAGAAAACGCTCGACGCCGGCGGCCACCGCGGCCGTGCGCTCGATGGGCGCGCCCTCGGGCAGCTCCAGCTCGATGGTGAAGACCGTTTGGTCGGCGCGCGGGAAGAAGAGCTGGGGCACAAAGCCCATGCCCCAGATGGAGACGGCGAAGAGTCCCACGAAGCCGGCGAGCGACAGCCAGCGGCGGCGCACCAGAACGTCGAGCAGGGCGCGGTAGCGGCGGTAAAAGGCGCCGCCGTAGCCGTCCTCGACCGCCGCCGTGGAGCCGCCAGCCCCGCGGCCCCTCGCCGCGTACACCGAGAGAATCGGCGTCATGGTGAGGGCCAGCACCCAGGCGAGAACCAGGGCGATGGTCACCACCTCGAAAATCGGCGCCGTGTATTCGCCGGTGGTCGACTCGGCGAGGTAGGTCGGCAGCAGGGCCGCGGCGGTGGTCAGCGAGGAGACCAGCAGCGGCAGCTTCAGCTCCCCCGCGCTCTCGATCGCCGCGTCTATCGGCGATTTACCCTCGCGAATCGACACCTGGATCGACTCGGCCATCACGATTGCCGAGTCGACCAGCAGCCCGAGTGCGATGATCAGGGCCGCCAGGGACATCTTGTTGATCGTGATGTCGAAG
>JBCCLG010000734.1:0-3315 GCA_039027015.1 Acidobacteriota bacterium
CTTTTTCTCAAGCTCCGCGGCGCGCTCGGAGACCAGGGTTTCGAGGCGCTCTTTTTCGGCCTCGAGGTGCCAGGTGCGCCAGCGCAGGCCGCCGGCGGCCAGACCCATGACGGCCAAAAACGACGCGCCGAGAAAAACGGGGCTCTGCCACCAGGCAGAGAGCACCTCGAAGCTGATCTCGGCGGGCTCGACGCTCCACGTGCCGGCCTCGTTGGCGGCCTCGATCTGCAGCCGGTAGCTGCCGGCCCCGAGACTGGCGAAACTCAGGCTGCGGCTCGCGAGCGGCTCGGACCACTCCGCCGTCGCCGAGTCGCCCTCCAGCCGGTAGCGGAAGCGCACCGCGGACTCCTCGCGGAAGCTGAGGGCCGAGTAGCTCACCTCGAGAACGCCCGAGCCGTGGGGAATCTTGGCGCCGGGGGAGACCAGGCCGAGCTCCTGGCTGCGCAGCCCCTCGATCACCACCACCGGCGGCACCTGGTTGGTCACTTCCTGCTGGCGGTCGAAGCGCACGATCCCCCTGCCGGTGCCGAACCAAAGCTTGCCCGCGCGATCCTGGAGCGCCGCGGTGGCGGTGCCCTCGAGGTCCGGAAGGCCGTCGGCGAAGCCGAAGAGCGCCACCTCACCCTCCCGCCATCGGTTGAGGCCGCGGCTGGTGAACAGCCACACGTCGCCCACGTCGTCGCACAGCACCTGCCACACGAAATCGTTGACCAGGCCGTCGGCCTTGGTGATCTGCCTCAGCTCGCCATCGGGGGCCACTCGGAAAACGCCGTCGCCGTTGGAGCCGACCCAGATATTGCCGCGCGGGTCGACGTCGAGATCCCAGATCGCAAAGTCGGTGAGCCCCTCGCTCCTGCCCAGCGTTTCGACCTCGTTGATCACCGGCTTCCCCTCCACCACCCGGAATCGCACGATCTTCAAACCGCCCTGCTGGAGACCCACCCACAGCTCGCCGGGTCGGGGCCTGAGCAGGGAGTTGACCTCCAGCTCATCGAGCCTCGGATCCAGCGATTTGAGGCGTCCGCCGCGCACCAAGAAGATCCCGAGATCGGTGCCGACCCACAGCCCCGAGTCGGGCTCTCGCACCAGGCTCATGGGCGTCGAGTCCGCCGACAGGCCCTCGGCCTCGCCGATCGCGCGCACCACCCTCGAGCGCCACAGCAGCAGGCCCGAGGACGAGCCGATCCACATGCCGTCGCCGCTCTCGGGATCTTCCGCGGCCAGGGAGAAGATCCGCCGATCCGCCAGCCCCGGCAGCTCGATCTCGGAGAAGACCTCGCCCTCGCGGCGGGCCACGCCCTGCCGGGTGCCGATCCACAGTCGTCCCGCTGCGTCCTCCCCCACCGCGCGCACCATGGATCCCGGCGCGCCCTCGACCAGGCCGTAGGTCAAGAAAGGGCCCGGGACCATCTTGGTGACGCCGAAGTCGGTGCCGATCCACAGGGAGTTTTCGCGGTCCGCGAACACCGCGTGCGCCAGCCGCCCGGGCAGCCCGCGCGACTCGTCGAGCACAGTGATCTCCTGATCGCGCCAGCCGAAGACCCCGGTGCTGCTGGCCATCCAGATCCATCCGTCCTGACCCTGGGCGAGCCCCAGGGGCTCTCCCTTGCGGCCGGGAGCCAGGCGCGCCCACTCCAGACGGCCCTCCTTCCACGAGGCGAGGCCGCCTTCCGTGGCCACCACGAGGGCTTTCTCCGCGGTCTCGAGAAGGGCGTGGATTTCGGTGCCGGCAAAGGGGGCCACCAGCTGAGTGGAGCCGGTGGTCAAGTCGTGCTGGTAGAGGCCGCGGTCGGTGCCGACCCACAGGGTTCTGCCCGTCGCCTCGAGCGCCTGGATCCTCAGCCGCGACGTCCCGATCGCTCGCTCCTCATAGCTCCCCTGCGGGCTCTCGAAGGCGGAGCCGAGCCGCACCCTGCTCACCTCCTCCGCGGCATAGGACCACACGCCCTCGAGCCCGCCGAGAAAAATCTGCGCGCCTCGGCCGTCCTCGGAACGCAGGGCCGCCATGTCGAGCAGCCTGCCGTTCTCGCTGCCGAGGGTGTAGCACTTCGGCCGGTACCCGAAGGCCTGACGCAAGGAGCCGGCTCCGCCGTCTTTACGCAGCAGGCAAAAGTCGCGGCTGCCGATACGCGCCGCCACGCGGCCGTCGCGCAGGGCCAGGAGCTGGCGAACGGTATTGGAGGGCAGGCCATCCTCAGAGGAGAGGGAGAGGAAGCGCTGGCCGTCGTAGCGCGACACCCCCGCGTAGCTGCCCATCCACAAATATCCCTCGACGTCCTGGGTGATCGAGAGAATCTGCGCCTGGGGCAACCCGTCCCGCGCCGAGTAGTGCCGGAGATTGGGACGCTGCGCGAGGGCGGGAACTGCCAGCCACGCGCCCAACAGCAGAATGGCGATGGATCGGGGCATTTTTCGCGATCATAAAACACCAGCCCGGGGCGGGAGCGCTTCGGGAGCCCGGGCGGCTACCCGAGAAGGCGGGCGCGCGGCATATGACAATTTTTAGCGACAGCCCTCGCCATGCGCTAAAAATTGACGTCCGGGCGTCAAAATACGTCATCCGGCGACCGCTTCTTGCGGCCTCGCCTCCCGCGCCCTCGGCGCCTGGCAGGGCTTTATCGCGGGTGGAATCGTCGATTTCGCGTTTTTTTGCCGCCGCCTGCCGCTCCGGGCATGACCCTTGCTCTAGTGAGGACGCGGATCTCGAGTCACGGGAGGAGTGAGAAGAAGACCCTCAGTCAAAGCGCCCGCCCGGCGTTTTGAGTTCGCGAAAAAGGCCACCGCCCCCCTGATTGAGGAGGGCGGTGGCCTTTGACTTTCTGACCCTCTGACGAACTCAGCTTGCGAAGAGCGACTTGAGGGTGTCGGCGTGGAAGCCCACGATCAGGGTGTCTCCCGCGCGCACGATCGGGGCTCGATAATTGCCGGTCGGCCCCTTGAGGTCCGCGAGCTCGCAGTCGCCCACGGCGATCTCGCGAACCTTCTTGCCTTTGGCCACCAGGACCCTTGAAACCTCGCCGAGGATGGCCTGGGCTTCCTCGTCGCTCAGCGGGTTCTTGCGGCTGTTGCGCTCCTCATCGACTACGACCTCTGCTTTCGTCAGCACCTCACGGGTGCGTGTGCAGCTCTTTCAACTGGGGCGGGTGTAGAAGAACAGTTCTTGACTCATGAGTCCTCCGAAAGGCGTGTTTAGGGTGCAGGGTGCTGCGGGAGGGCGTTCGCGAACGCCCTCGGGTGTAGATTCAGCCATCCGGCCCGCGGCCCCACAACGGATCTTTAGGAATGGAAACCCCGAGCGGTAGCACCGGCGGCCGC
>JBCCLG010000735.1:0-3309 GCA_039027015.1 Acidobacteriota bacterium
CGACAGCGCTGGTTGCGCGCTCACTTGATGATGCCGGTGAACGGTCCACCTATTTTGGCCAGTCGACCATCGGCATGCTGCTGTTTGAGGATTTGTCGATTGTGCCGCTGCTTTTACTGGTGACCCTTTTGGCGCCAACGACAGGCGCGGCGTTGGGGTTGCCCGTGGGGCTCAGCTTCTTGAGGCGCGCGTTGAGCGCGGCATCCGGCGGCAGGCTGTACCCCTTGACCTCGCCCGCGCTCACCTCGATCTTGAAGAGGATGGCGGTATCGATGGCGCCGCCGCCCAAATCGTTGACCGCGATCGGCCGCCAGCCTTGATCGCCGGCGTCGAGGCGGGTGTCAAAATCGACGTCGAGCAGCTGCGAGCCGTCCCGAGCCTCGCTTTCGCTCACCCGCAGAATCGGCACCATGGAGGCGCCGATCATGGACTCGGAAATCGCCTTCGTGGGCGCCGACTCGAGGTTGATCGACAGCGGCGCAGCGTACTTCCAGCAGTGGCGGTCGTTGTTGAAATTGGGCGTCCCCGAAAGGGTCTGCACCTGCAGGTAGGGGTTTGAAATCTGGTCCTTATCGATCGCCACCTCGACGCTCACGTAGCGCCCCGCGCTCCGCCCTGACCGCCGCGAGGGAGAGACGATCTGCACGTCGCTCGGCATATTCTTGATCAGGGCGTAGCCGCCCTCCTGATCGAGCTGCACCAGCACGTCGGCACGATTGCCGGGCCCCATGAAGAGAGGGCTTTCGGCGGTGATCTCCACGGCCTTCTCGAAGGTGATGCCGTCGACGGCGATCAGCTTCATCGGCACCTGTTCGTAATAGCTGGTGCCTGTGACGGGCTTCTTGCCGTCGACCCGCCGCGGCGAGACCTCGCGGCCCAGCCAGAGATAGCTGAAGCTGCCGTGATTGGCCGCGGCGTTGATCAGGCGCCAGCGCTCCGCCTGGCCCGCGGCGAGGGTCAGGGTCGGCATCACCTCGCCGTTGACGGTCTTGAGGGTCGGCGACGGGCCCTGGCTGCCGCCCTTGGAGTCGGCCGTTGCCGAGGCGCCCGCCGAGTCGATGTCTGCGGCCGTAGTCGGCTCCTTGCCCTGGCCTCCGCCCTTGCCCTTGTTGAGGCCGTAGTTCGAGATCTCCTGGATGACCATCACGCGGTCGCTGGAGTCCGGCAGCTCGGGCAGGATGCGGTCCTGGCGATTCTCGGGCTGGATGATCAGCGCCCCGGCCATGCCGTTCTCCACGTGCACCGAGGTCGAGCCGTGTTTATGGGCGTGGTACCAGTGGGTTCCGGGCAGGTGGGAGTCGGGAATGCGGTATTGATAGGGCCAGGAGCCCTCGCGGATGTAGGGCCAGAGCGACGGATCGTAGCCCGGGCCGGCCGTGCAGCATTCGAGGGTCGCCGCGTCGGTGAGCTGCTCGCGGTCGTTGCACGCCTCATGGCTGTAGTCCGGGCAGCCCTCTTTGGTCTGCCCCTCGGGCAGGATGATCAGGGTGACGTCGTCTACGCTGGGATCGACGTGCAGGCCGTGGGTGTGGAGATTGGTGTTGTTCGGGTTGTGGGGCACGTTCACCTCATGCCCCACATGCTCGATGATCTCGTCGGTGTCGAAGCCCGGATTGACGTTGTTCTCGTATTCCTTAAGCTCCAGGAAGAGTTCGGGATTCAGGAGATTGGTCAGGGTGATTTGCAGGAGGTCGCCGGGCGAGAAGAAAAAGCTGGGGCCCGGGATCATGCCTTGGCCCTCCGCCAGGCCGTACGACCGAGTCCAGATGTTGACCGGCTGAGCCTGTCCGCTCGCGTCGGTCTGCATCACCTCCTCCTCATCGAACTGCACGAAGATCTGGGCGGCGTCTTGCCCCTCCTCGACGGCGATGCGGCAGGGCTCCGGGAAGCCCTGGCGAGGCTCACACTCGACAGGCTGGCCGCCGTGGTTGCCGTGGCCGCCGCCCGCGGCTAAAGACGGCCCCGGGGGCAGAACCAAAGCAAGAGCCGCCAGCGCGACAGGACGGATGAGAAAGGGCACGAATTTCATGGGCTTCTCCTGATAGGCGCGATCAGAAAAGCCCCCGCGACCGGGCGCACCTAGGCAGGCGCCCGAGGACCGGGGGCTGATCGCAGGAATACCGCGCGGCGAAAGCCGAACGGCTCGACATTCCAAGTCAAAGGATGATCAAGGCCAAGAGGTTCTGAGCACAGACGCTATCACGCGCGGGTGGAGCGCTCCGGGGCCTCTCGGCCTCCCGAAGAGATTCAGGCTCCGGAGTCGGGCGGTCCTCAGCCGGCTACGAGGCCGAACCCGCCGCGAGGATGCGTCTCAAACCGCTCCCCGAATCCCGCGATCAGCGGTCTTCCGCGGGCGATCGTCCGCTGAACGGACTCAAGCTCCAGGGACTCCCGGTGCTTCTCCTGACTCTCCCAGACCTCGGTGATCCACAGGGCGTCTTCGCTCGCCGAATCCGCGGCTACGACGTAGCTGAGACAGCCGGGCATGCCGCCGGCAACGCCTTCCACAAGGATTTTCGACAGCTCATCGCGCTTTCCAGGGAGCGCGATCATCTTTCCGATCAGCCCGTATTTTTGATCTGCGCTCATACTCGCTCCCGACTCTCCAAAAACCTTGGGGGATAGGCCCGCGAGGGCCATCCAGGTCAAAAACTCTCGCCGTGATCGGCCCGCCGTCCGCATGCGGCTTTTACCGTTCGAAAATGTCGAATTCTTCGCTGAGCGACCGCATCAGCTCTTCATCCTGAAACTGAGCCTCTGAAAGGGTGCTGAGGCGCTCCAGGTAGTCGTCAAACCGGCCGTCCTTGAAGATCGTCAGCATGCGGCCGCCGTCGCGGCACGCCGCCGCGTGCCACACGTTGGGCGGAATGGTCAGGGTGTCCCCCGGGCCCAGGAGGACGGTCTCGTCGTCGAACGCGAATTCGACCTCGCCTTCGAGAATGTAGAAGACCTCGGTCATCCGCTTGTGATGATGGCGGGCCAGCGTAAAGCCGGGCTTGAGCGCGTCTTCGACCAGCGACAGCTCGCCGCCCGTGCTCTCCGAGGCGAGCTTCACGAAGCAGTGATCCATCGAATAGTCGTAGTCTCGTCCGCCGCCCTTGCGGACCAGCTGCCGTGTCTCTAAGGCCATGGGAACGCTCCTCAAAGGGGGTCAAGAGATCTCGCGGATCGCGAGCTGCGCTGAGCTTACCGACTCTCTCTTGAGGGAGACAAGCGCATCGTCGAGCGGCCGGGAAGCCGCTCCTCGAGCCCGGCGGGAAAGAAAAATCCGCCGGCTTGATGGCTTTCAACAGGCTTTTCCGATTAGAG
>JBCCLG010000736.1:0-3299 GCA_039027015.1 Acidobacteriota bacterium
GCCCTCGTGGCCGCCGCGAGTTCTTCCTCCCCGGCCGAAGCCTCAGGCGCCGTCGTCGGTACCCTTCCCGGCGACCCGGGCTCCTGTCCGCTGAGATTGATCGCTGAGGGCGGAATGCGAGCGCCCGAGGGCGGCACGTTCAGGTCCTTCCGCACCGCCAACGCCAAAATCAACGACCTGGGCGTCGTCGCTTTCTACGATCGCCTGAACGGCGTTGATCAGGACGAGGTGCTCATGACCTGGGATTCCGGAATCCTGAGGACCCTCGTTCGCGGCTGCGGGGGGCCGTCGGGCACCGGTTCCGACTGCGGCGATCCAACGCCCATCGGCGGGACTTACTCGATTTTTTACCAGGGTACGGTGTCGCCACCTTCGATCAATAGCGCCGGGGATATTGCCTTTTTTGCCGGCGTTATCGGCGGAAGCTCGCCCCAGGGCCTCTTTCTCTACCGCCAGGCGAGCGGAGCCATCGAGAGCATTGCGGCCTTGGCCGATGCCTCGCCCCAGGGGGGCACCTTCGATTTGATCGGGCCTCCCGTCCTGACAGACGGCGGCGACATCTTCTTTAGCGCCCGGGACGTGGAGGCCCCTGAGGAAACCTACCTGGTCCGCTGGCGGAGCGGGACGCTGACCCGGATCATCGGCCCGGGAGATACCGTGGTGGGGGGCAGCCTGATCGATCGTGTGCCGGGCGGCCTGCTCATCGTCGACGGTCTTCGCCTGCTGCTCGGGCCCATACCGTTCATCAGAGACGACGGGAGCCTTCTGGTCAACGTCCGCGCCGACGGCATCTTCGGCATCCTCGAGAGCACGGACGTCGGAGACCGTTGGATCGTGCGCACCGGGGATCCCGAGAACGGGGGCGATACCGTGCAGTCGTTTCGAAGCGCGATTGTTCGCGGCGGCCGCTATGCCTTTTCATCGGGAGACGTGGCGGGCATTTTCCTGGGAACTCCGGGCAACTGGCAGTCGATTTGGAGACAGGGGGATTTGGTGGACGGCAGTCCGCTCGACGCCTTCTCTTCGATCGGCAGCAACCGTCCGACCCTCGATGATTTTGGCCAGTTCACCCTCGCCTTCAGGGTGCTGGATGAGGGGCTGCCCTCGAGTCGCCTGCTTCGCTGGAACGAGGAGAACGGTCTGTTCGTTTTGGCGAGAACCGGAGAGGCCGCCCCAAACGGGGGGCTGTTCTCCTCTTTCTCGCCCTTCATGATGGTCAACGCGCGGGGTGACGCCCTCGTCGAGGCCGACATCCTGAGGGACGGGCAGTTCTTCGGCGCCCTCTACGTGCTCGAAAACTGCCTGGCGGGTCAGATTTTCGCCGGCACCTTCGAGGACGGCACCACCGACGCCTGGAGTCAAACCGTGCCTTGAGTGAGGTGAGGCGACGAACTCAGCGCCCTGCAGGGACCCTCAGGGCTGGGCGCTCGACCACGCTCGCGCGCTGATCTCCGCCTCGCGAAAGATGGATCCGCTCGTGGGGGTCGGAGGTGCGAGCGGCTGCTGGAGCTTTGTCACGGTTCGGGTTGAAGCGAGGCCGGCTCGGCAACGCCGAACCGGCCTCGGCGGAGATCACGGAGGACAGGCGCTCGGGAAGAAGGCGTAGGCGCCGTTGAAGTTGCCGGCGCACACCAGGCTCGAGGCGGCCGTGATCGTGCCCGTTCCGGCGAGGAACGAGCCGCCGATGCGCACGTCCAAGCCGTGGACTCTGACCGTCGAGCCCGAGACTTCGGTGTTGATCAGATTCACCTTGGCTTGATCGACCTCCACGCCGTGGGTCGTGGCGAAAATGCGTCCGCCGCGCACGAAGATCCGCGGGTTGGAGGGGCCAAAATCGTCGCTGCCGATGCCGACCGCCCTGGCGGCCTCGACGCTGGTCAGCTGGGTGCTGTCGATCAGCATCGAGGCGCCGCCGAAGGCGTTGATGTAGCGGATGCCCGCGGCCTCTGTGCCGCCGGCGGCCCGCAGGCTCGACCACGAGATCCGGCCGAAGGTCGGCTCGCCGGTCACCAGGATCGACCAGTTGAACAGCGAGGCGTTGTTGGTGGAGATCGACGAGCGCTCGACGTCGACCGTCGACTGCCCGGCGTACACGATGCCGTAGTTCGAGGAGCCTGAACCGTTGGCCAAAACCTCCACTCGGTCGAGCGCCGGGGCGCTATCGACCATGCGGATTCCCCAATGTGGCCCCGTACCGCCGCCCTGGGAGAGGATCCTGAGGTCGGTGAGCTTCGGGCTGGCGTCCTCGATCGACATGGCCTGGCAGCTCGGAACCTGGCCGCCGCTCAGGCACTGGATCGTCAGGTCGCGGATCTCGACGTTGGAAGAGGGGCGAACCAGGCCGCCCATGAGAAGGCCTCCGGGCGGCTGGACCGATCCCCGCAGGGTGGAGGCATGAATCCCGGAGCCCTGGAGGTTGACGAACTCGGGGAGCATCACGGGCGTGGTGCCGACGTCGTAGACGCCGCCCTCGAGCTTGATCAGCCACGGATTCGTTGCGCTGGGCGCCGGGCTGAGGCCCGAGAGGGCGGCCAGCAGGGCGGCGCCGTTGGCGGCGTCGGTGCCCGTGTTGTTGACGATCACGGTGCGGGTGAAGGGAGGCGTCTGGGCCGCCGCGGCGGACGCCAGGACGAGGGTCAGGGTGGCCATCAGGCCGATCCAGAAAATGCGAAGGTCGAGTCTGCGCATGGGAATCTCCTGGTAGGGAGCGCCTCTTCGTGAGGGAAGAAAGCGCCCTGTGAAGCGGGGCAGAAACGGCGGATTCCGTGGCTGCCGTCGATGCGCAGAAGCGTCTCGCCATCGCCCGAGGCGAGTCCTGGAAAATTGGCGATAGAAAGCTTAAATAGTTCTCAAACCGGCAGGTTTATCCTTGAATAGGCCCCCTGGGGGGCTCAGCCGCGGGCTGAAACGGCCGTGGGTTTGCTAGCTTCGGCGTATGAGGGAGACGCGTGACGCTCCGGCCTCGAGTCGAGGCCGGGCTCATCTCAAAGTTGGAGAGTGGTGGCTTCATCTCGAGGAGGGGCTGCTTTGGCGCGGCCAGGAAGAGGTCCGCCTCCGGAACCTCTCCATGAAGACCCTGGCGCTGCTGATCAGCCGCCCGGGACGCCTGGTGACCAAGGAAGAATTCCTGGAGCGGGTTTGGGGCGGCGACGCCGTCGAGGAGGGCTCTCTGGCCAGCAGCATCTCGGAGATCCGGGGCGTTTTGGGCGACGACGCTCGGGAGCCGCGGTATATCGAGACTCTGCCCAAGCGTGGCTACCGGCTGATCGCCCAGGTCGAGCCGGCCGAAGAGGCGCGGC
>JBCCLG010000737.1:0-3296 GCA_039027015.1 Acidobacteriota bacterium
CGAGTTCAACGACGGTGAGGTGCTCAGCGAGGATCAGCCCTACCCTATCGGCACACGCATCTGCGTCCGGGCCGACCCGTGTAGCTACCTGGTGACTCCCGGTTTGAACACTTAGCAGGCAGAACCTCCAATCCTCGGCTCTAGCAGCCGAGGATTTCATGGAGTGGGCGATATTTTAGAGCCATGCGGCCGGTATTCGGGCTATAGATCCTGCCTTCTGTGTCTCAGATGCTCGCTGACCTAGGGGCCCAGAGTAGGACCAGATGATCGACGCTAGCGGCGAAGCAGAAGCTCTACCGATCCGGGTGATTCGCGCCTTCTGGGCGGCCCCGCTTCAGGCCTCGGAGGGGTGTGAAAGAAATCTCAAGTGGGGGGCTCGGTGAATTTGGAAAGTCCCCCGCTTTTTTGTGACCCTCCGGGCTTGGCGGTAGGTCGAAGAGTCGGCCGGGCCGGTTACCGGCTAAGTCTTCGAGCGAAGTCTCGACGGCGATCTGATAAACCGCTGCTCGCCATGGGGTCGTGGGTTTGAAGAGCCAACGGGATTCACCCTCGTCGAGCTCGACCCTGCCGGGAACGACGTTCCCGAGGGGGTCTAGGACCCGCACTCGATAGGCTAGCGAAAGGTGATCGTAAGGGCCGTCGAGCTCGACCTCCAGCGCCTGCAGCGTTCCGATCCGCGGCACATCCAATCGCCAGCGGCCGGGATCTGGGGAAGAGCGGTCCTCGGCGGTGGCGGTGAACTCTTTCTCAAAGACTTCGGCGAGTGGGCAGCCGTTTGCCGAGAGCGCTGTCTTTCCAATCCTGAGGACGTACCTCCGGCCGGCCGCGAGCGCCCGTCCGAGCTGCCGATGGGACTTCAGCCCGGTTTTGACACGTCCAGGGTCGAAAATCAGCGTCAGTCGCCGATCGTCCGGTGACCACAGCCGGTAGCGATTTTCGAGAAAGGCGCCATCGATCGGCCGTCGCTCTTCGTCGAGCAGCGCGATGGAGCCTAGAACCTCGCCGCGCTCCATCGGCTGCGTGAAGTAGACGTAGAAGCGCAGCAGGTTCTCCGGCAGCTCGTTCGAGCTGGGGTAGATCTCCGCGACCCGGGCCGATCGGGCGTCAGTCTGCGCCTGCCCTCCTGCGCAGCCGAAGGCCGGTGCCGCGAAGGCCAGCGCGATCGACGGAGAGAGCCCCCAAAGCAGCCCACTCCGGAGTCGCCTGGCTGCCCGGGAGCTGCGGAGTGCTTGAAACAACTCACCGCACCCGTTCGGGATAGCCCTCGTCTCGCTTCAGCATATTCTGGAACTGCTTGATGCCTTCGCTTTCCTCGCTGTATTGGTAGTCGGGAAAGTTGTACTCGCTGACGAAATCCGAAATGCGCATATAGGCCCCCTTCCGGTACGAGACGAGGTCCATGTCGCCGGTGTCGAGATTGCGCCTGAGGGTGAGCAGGAATTGCGCGTCCTGGTCCGCCGCTTGGAGGACCCCGCTCATCGGAAGCGGCGTGGTGGCCACTCCGGAGGTGGAGCCGAGTCCGACGGGCGTCGCCAGGCCCTTGGCTTTCGAGGCGCTCGCCAGGTCTTCGAGCTTGATCAGGTCGGCGGCCATCTCCCGATTGATGACCAGCACGAAGTCTTCCGGCTCCCTCTTCATGTTGTAGGCCCGGTAGGACACGACTTCGAGCGGCGTATTGCCATAGCCGAGCTCCGCGACGGTCTTACCGGTCACTTTTTTGCCGTCCTCAAGGGCGGTGACCGGAATCGTCACGAGGGGGGTGCACGTGTAGGCAGCGACGACGGTCTTTTTTCCGTCGAGGTCGACCACGGCCATCGCCCGAATCGGCGCGCGGGTCTCGTTCTGGTTGTGCGCGGCGTGATACATCTCGATGGTGGACGCGGTCGCCTTCTCGTCAAAGGGGAAAGGAACGACCCGCAGGGTCGACGCGAATTCGCCGGTCGAAAGACCTGAGACGTAGAGCTGACCGTCGACGAAGTCGAGGTCCGTGACCGCGAAGGTACTGGCCGGCAGGTCGCGCCAGAACGTGACTTTGTCGCGGGCGGTGTCAACCAGCTGGAAGGTGCTGCGCGACGACTGCGTCAAATCGAAGCTGCTGATATCGCCCTGGTGGGTGACCTTGAGCACCGCCGGGGCCTTGCCTTGCGATGCCCCTGAGCCGCCGGACTTGACCGTCAGGGAGACGTAGGCGTCCTGGGTCACGGGGTGCACGGCCAAGTCGTGGTAGCGCAGCGCCCGCGGGTCAACCTTCAAATGTGCCGCAATCTCGTTGCTAAAGCCTTCCAAATTGAAGGCCTTAGAGTCCGTGGGCGAATGGACGTTGGCTCTCTTTGGCATGGAATAGGCGAAGAGTTGCCCGCCGTCCGAGTCGGCCACAAAGAGCGTGTCGACACCGCCAAATTCCAGCACGGTGGCTGAGAGAGGGCCTCGGTTTGCTGCCTCTTCCGTGCCGGTCGCCGCCGTGGCGACGAGCCAAAGTGCGATCAGAATCAGAGTCGCGCGGGGGTTCATCATGAGCCTCGTGTCCTTTCGCTAGGTCATTGGGTAGGCGCGAGCGAACGCCGACTCGGAACCGCCGAATCTGATGCGCGCTCGCCAACACCGAGAGCCAGTGCCGGGTCCAATCAGGGTGGGTCGGTGGCTATGCTCTAATTGTAATTAATTTTGTTACAAAGTCAACGGCGCGCGGGGACGGTCATCGCCCCGTCGCCGGTGGAATTCAAGGCGCTAAGCCCCGTCTGGTTCCTCCGCAGGCACTCCTTCCGGCCGTCTGCGGCGCCGGCGGCATTGCCTCCTCGAGATGGCTAGGCGCCGTGCAGAGAGGCCCAAATCTTGGGCCTTACCACCCTGTCCATCTCTTCGATCGTGACCGACTCGAAGCTCTTGAGCAGGGCTTCCTCCGCATCGCCATAGAAATCGTTGATGAAGCCCGCCAGGACTTTGGCCACCGGACTTTCCTGACCCGGATGCCTGCGAAGAAGCTCTGGGGGCTCGGTCGTCGCTACGGCTTCAAACACATGCCGCAGAGTGATCGAGCTCGGGCTCCTCGCCAGCGCGCTGCCACCGCCGGAGCCTCGGCGTGTCTTCACCAGGCCTGCCTTATTCAGCTTCGAGACCACCCTTCGAATGACCACGGCGTTGGTACCGTAGGTTCGAGCGAGGATTTCCGAGGTCAAGGCCTGGCCACCGCTGGCAGTAAGAAATCCCATGACGTGCAGAGCCACGGTGAGGTCACTATTCATAGGCCGATTTCTTGAGAATTTGAGTCCGAAAGCGGCACATCCCGACCGCCCTCC
>JBCCLG010000738.1:0-3288 GCA_039027015.1 Acidobacteriota bacterium
AGCACCGTTGTAAACGTTCTGATCGGCGGCGTAGACGACGGCGAGGGCAACATCGTGGCGTCCAACGGCGACGGCGTGCTCGTCGGCGAGACGGCCACCCAGGTTTCCATCTTCGGAAACTCTTTCTACGCCAACGACAGCCTCGGGATCGATCTGCTGATCGGCGGCGCCTCCGGCAGCTCGGCCAACGACTCTGGCGACGTCGACGAGAGCGCCAACCGGGGTCAGAACTTCCCCACAGCGAGCGCCGACGCCTCCTCGGGCGATCTCGTGGTGAGCTTCGAGGTCGACACCGACACCGCCAACGCCGCGTATCCGCTCACGGTTGAGTTTTTCCTCGCCGACGAATCCGCGGCGCCCCAGGGGCTGACGCCCCTCGGCCTGGCGGAGTACACCTCGAGCGACTCCAGCGACTGCGGCGCGCCGCCCTGCGCCGTGTCTGCCAACCTAGGCGCCATCGCCGACCTGAGCCTGACCGCCGCCTCGCGAGTCCTCGCCACCGCCACAGACGCGGACGGCAACACCAGCGAGTTCAGCGCCGGCACCGCGATCGCCGGCCTCGTCGACCTCGCGGTGAGCGTCGCGGAATCGGTGGACCCGGTCCTCGCGGGTTCGGGCGCGGGCAACCTGGTCTACAGCGTCACGGTCACCAACGTTTCCCTGGTCGAGGCGACGGGCGTGGAGGTGGAGAACAGCCCCGCCCTGCCAGCGGGGGTGACGGTCCTTTCCCAGGTGCCGTCAGCGGGCACCTTCAGCGGCACAACCTGGACGCTCGGCGCGCTGGCGGCCGGCGCCAGCGAGACGCTGATCGTCACGTTGACGGCGTCGGCGTCGGCTGCTGAAGGTGCGGACGTGGTCGCGACTACAGCCGGCGTTGCCGCGGTCGACCAGACCGATACCGACGCGTCCAACGATTCCGCGGTTGGGTCGACCTCGATCGCCCGCCAGGTCGCTCTGGCCGTGTCGGTTGCGGAGTCGGCGGACCCCGTGGCGGCCGGCTCAGGAGCGGGCAACCTGATCTACACGGTCACGGTGGCCAACGCCGGTCCGGTCGACGCCACGGGACTGACCCTGTCAAGCGTGCTGACCCTGCCGACCGGCGTGACGGCGGACTCCCAAGTGCCGTCGACGGGCACCTTCAGCGGCAGCACCTGGACCCTCGGCACGCTGGCCTCCGGGGGCAGCGAGACCTTGACCGTCACCCTGACGGTCGGCGCTTCGGCGGCCGCGGGCACGGACGCAATCTCCGCGTCCGCCTCCCTCGGCGCCCTCAACGAGACCGATACCGACTCTTCGGACGACGCCGCCAGCGAATCCACGTCCATCGCGAGCGAGGTCGATCTCAGCGTCTCGGTGACGGAGTCGATCGACCCGGTGGTGGCCGGCTCCGGCTCCGGCAACCTGGTCTACACGGTAACCGTGAGTAACGACGGTCCGTCCCTGGCCACCGGAGTCGAGTTGGAGAACTCGCTCACGCTGCCCGCTGACGTCACCGAGGACTCCCAGGCGCCCTCGGCGGGCACGTTCAGCGACCCGATTTGGACCCTCGGCACCCTTGCCCCGGGAGCCAGCGAGACCCTCACCGTCACGCTGACCGCGGGGGCCTCGGCGGTCGAAGGCTCAGACGTCATCGCGAACGCTGCGGCCATCACCGCGGTGAACGAGTCCGACACGGACGACTCGAACGACTCGGCCGCTGAGTCGAGCTCGATCTCGAGTCAGATCGACCTGGCTCTCTCCATGACCGAGACCTCGGGCGTCTCGGCCGTGCCGCTCGGCGGCGCGTTGACCTACGAGCTCACCGTAGCGAATAGCGGCAGCGACGCGGAGGGCGTCGTTCTGACCGAGACCGTTCCGGAGAATGCGGAGTACGACTCGGAGTCGAGCAGCGGCGGCTGGCAGTGCGAGCCGGACGCTTCCGCCGGCTCCACCTGCACCCTTGAGGTCGGCGATCTCCCCGGCGGCGGCGAGTCGTCGGCAACCTTTGCGATTCTTGTGGATGAGATCCTCTCCCGGGAAGTCACCGAGATCGTCAACGGCGCTTCGGCCGGCACCGAGGCCGGTGATGAGGACGCCACGCCCGCCGACAATTCAGACCGGGTCTCGACGGACGTCGACCTGCCGCCCATCGTGGAGCGAGTCGACACCGTGTCCTCTACGGTGAGCGGCCAGCTGGAGGATGGTGGCGGGCCCCGGGTGCCGGTGACGCAGCTTCTGCTCGAATTCTCCGAAGAGGTCACCGGCGCCGCCGCGGCGTCGAGCTTCCTGCTCATCGAGGCGGGGGAGGACGATCTCTTCTCTTCGACCTGCTCGGGAGTTTCCGGGGACGACGGATCGATTCCCGTGGAGTCCACCGTCTACGACGAATCCGGAACCTACGACGGGCCGACCACTCGCCTCGAGCTGGGTTCGGGCCTGCCGCTTCCAAGCGGCCGCTACCGGATTCTCGCCTGCGGCGGCGCGATCGAGGACGCCGCGGCCCAGCCGCTCGACGGCGACCTCGACGGAGCCGTGGACGGCGACTTCAGCCTCAACTTCACGGTCGAGGCCTCGAGCCTGCTCGAAAACCCCAACTTCGATCAGGCCCTGGCGCCGTGGACTTCCCTCGACTTCTCTTGGGATGGCGAAGATCGAGACGACGCCCCGTCCTCCGGCTCCGCGGAGTCTCCCGCCGCTGCGCTGGGCGTGAGCACCCATCCCTGCCTCGACGTCACCACCGCCGAGGAGGGGCTCTATGCCGGCATGTCAGCCCGGATCGAAGACCCGGGCGGCGTCCTGCCGAGCCTCTACCTCGAGCTCGAGTTCTACACCGAAGAAGACTGCCAGGGTACGCTGGCCAGTGCGGGCGTTTTCGTTGAGGCTCAGGGTTCAACGGGATCCGAGTGGATCGTGCCGAGCCTGTGGGGAGCCATTCCGGCAAACGCTATTTCAGCCCGGCCCAGCCTCGTTTTTGAGTCAAGCGACGGATCGGGCACGGCCCGCGTGGACGGGCTCTCGCTCATCCCCATGCTCTTCGGCGACAGCTTCGAGTCTGGAGACACCAGCGCCTGGTCGACAGCGTCGCCGTGAAGTCGCCGTAAAGAGAAGAGGAGCGGCGGGAGCCTCAGGTAAGTCGACCAGGCGCGCTGCGACCGTTCCGCTACGAGCTGGACGCGGGCGCCACGGCTTATCGACGCGGAGTCTCGATAGAAGAGCCCGCTGGCGCCTAAGGCCAGCAAAATCAAATGGATTCCGCTTCTGCCGCGTATCCCCGGCAACCGTTGACTTCAACCGCACGCAAGACTCCCA
>JBCCLG010000739.1:0-3288 GCA_039027015.1 Acidobacteriota bacterium
GGCAGATCGGACCGTTGAGCTGACCTGGACCGAGCCACCGGGCTGGGACGGCCTGCGGGTCGTCCTGCTGCTCGGCGCCTGGGCCGATGACCGTCCGAGCGGCCGCCTCAGCCTGGCCCGCCGCCTGGCCGCCGGCGGGGTCGCGACGCTGATTCCCGAAACGCCGTTTCACGGCTCCCGGCGCGGAGCCCGCGCGCGGGCCGGCGGCAGCCCGATTCGCCGGGTTCTAGACCACGCGCTGCTGACCCGCGCGGCGGTGCTGGAGGCTGCGGGGCTGCTCGAGCATCTGCACGCCGCGGGCGTCACGCCGACCGTCGCCGGCTTCAGCATGGGCGCCTCCCACGCCGGCGCGGTGGCGGCCCTGAGCCCGCGGCCGGTGGCGGCGGCCCTCTTCGCCGTCGGCCACTCGACGACGGTGCCGTTTTTAGACGGCATCCTCCACCGCGCCATCGCCTGGCCCGCCCTCGGCGGCCGGCGACGAGCCGAGCCGCGCCTGCGCGAGCTGCTGGGCCACATTTGCCACTTCGCCCTGCCCACGCCCGCGGCGTCGGAGCGCATTCTGCTCGCCGGCGCCCGCTCGGACGCCTACATTCCCGCAGCCGCCATCGGGCGCCTGGCCGAGCGCTGGCCGGACGCCCGGGTGACCTGGAGAGCCGGCGGCCACGTCTCCATGTGGCTTATGGACCGCCGATGGATCGCCGAGCGCATTCTCGAGGTCGCGCGGTCGAAATCCGAGGCAGCGTGAGCGCGGCTGGACCTTTTGCCGTCGTCTGCTCAAAGGGCAGCTCGCGGCTCACGGGCAGGCTGACCTTGAACGCCGCGCGCGGGCGCGCCGCCTGGTTCCCGGCCAAGAGCGTTCAAAGCCGCGGTTTCGTTGACAAAAAGGACTCGATCCATCCAGAATTCGGGCGGTTCGAGAACACCCTTCCCCTTCTATAACCACCCATTTCCGGCTCTCCGAGAAGCCGATAGAGGTTTGCCATGCTCCGCCATTCCTTCCTCGCCCTGCTGGTCCTGCTGGTCCTGCTGGCCGCGGTGGCCTGCTCCCCTGGCCCGTCCCAAGAAACAGCGGAAGAGCAGCCCGCTGCCGAGAACGCGGCCAGCCAGGAGCTGAACGTCTACTCCTCCCGCCATTACGACAACGACCAGGTTCTGATCGATCGCTTCGAAGAAGAGACCGGGATCCAGGTCAACATCATCGAGGGCGACTCTGCCGCTCTGCTCGAGCGGCTTCGCCGCGAGGGTGACCAGAGCCCGGCCGACGTCTTCGTGGCGGTGGACGCGGGCCGCCTGCACCTGGCCGAGCTCGAGGGCGTCTTCGCGCCGGTAGAGTCCGAAGTGCTCAATGAGCGAGTGCCCGAGAATCTGCGCCACCCCGAGGGCCTGTGGTTCGGCCTCACCAAGCGCGCCCGCGTGATCGTTTACGCCAAGGACCGCGTCCAGCCTGAGGAGATCAGCAGCTACGAGCAGCTGGCTGAGCCCACCTGGAAAGACCGCGTGCTGATCCGTAGCTCCACCAACATCTACAACCAAAGCCTGGTGGGCTCCATCCTGGCAGCGCACGGCGAAGAGGTCACCGAGGAATGGTGCAAGGGCGTGGTCGCCAACATGGCGCGCGATCCCCAGGGCGGCGACACCGACCAGATCCGCGCGGTAGCCGCCGGCGAGGGCGACGTGGCGGTGGTCAACACCTATTATCTCGGCAGGCTGCTGGGGGCCGACGACAAGCCCGAAGATCAGGAGGTCGCCGCCAAGATCGGCATCGTTTTCCCCAACCAGGACGACCGCGGCACGCACGTCAACATCTCGGGCGCCGGCGTGGTCAAGAACGCTCCCAACCGCGAGAACGCCATCCGCTTTCTCGAGTTCCTGACCAGCCCGGAGTCCCAGGAGGTCTTCGCCGGCGCCAACAAGGAGTACTCGATCGTCGCGGGCGCGGCGCCGATTGCGGAGCTGGCGCCGTTCGGTGAGTTCAAGGAAGACGCCCTCAACGCCTCGGTCTTCGCCGCCAACAACAAGCAGGCGCTGATGATCATGGACCGTTGCGGCTGGCGCTGAGCCGGCTCGCCATCCCGACCGCGATCGGCCTGGTCACCGCCATGGTGGCGACCCCGATCGCGGTCGTGGTCTCCCAGGTGGGCGCGAGCTCCGGCGGTCTTTGGCCGCATTTAGCGTCCACGGTTCTCCCGGACTACGTTCGGAACACCCTGCTGCTGGCGGTCGGAGTAGCGGCGCTGAGCCTGCTCTTCGGCGTGACCAGCGCCTGGCTGGTGACTCTGTGCCGATTCCGCGGCAGATCGTGGCTGCGCTGGGCTCTGCTGCTGCCGCTGGCCATTCCGGCCTATCTCTCGGCCTACGCCTACACCGACGTGCTGCAGTTCAGCGGGCCGGTGCAAACCGCCCTGCGCCAGGAGTTCGGGTGGTCGGCCCGCGACTATTGGTTTCCCGAGGTGCGGTCTCTAGCAGGCGTGACCGTGCTCCTCGCCCTCGCCCTTTATCCCTACGTCTACCTCGCCGCGCGCACCGCTTTTGTGGAGCAGTCGGTGTGCACGCTGGAGGTGGCGCGCACCCTCGGCCACGGCCCCTGGAGCAGCTTCTTCCGGGTCGCCGTTCCCCTGGCCCGCCCTTCGATCTTCGCCGGCCTCTCCCTGGTGCTGATGGAGACCCTGGCGGAGTTCGGGGCCGTGCAGTATTGCGCGGTCGACACCTTTGCGACCGGCATCTACCGAACCTTCAAGCTGCCCGACCGCCACGCTATGACCGCCGCCGCCCAGCTTTCTGCGTGTCTGCTGGCGATGGTGGTTCTGCTGCTCGCCGCCGAGTCCCTCGCCCGGCGCAGCGCGCGCTTTCATCACACCTCGACGCGCTACCGCACTCTTCCCTCCTGGCGGCTGAGCGGCGTGAAGGGCGCGCTGGCGTTTATCGCCTGCTTCCTGCCGGTCCTCTTCGGCTTCGCGGTGCCGCTGCTGATCTTCGCGGTCAAGACCTGGCGCGACGGCGACGCCCGAGCGCTCGAGGTCTTCTTCGAGTTCGGCCGCAACAGCTTCGTGCTGGCGGCCACCGCCAGCGCCATGGCGGTGGTTCTGGCGCTCGTCGTCAGCTTCGGCAGACGCCTCCACGACACCGCCTGGACACGGGTTCTCGCGCGCCTCGCGGGGGTGGGGTACGCGATTCCCGGGGCGGTGATCGCGATCGGCGTGCTGATCCCGGTCATCTGGCTCGATCGGCGCCTTTCGGGGGTCCTCGGCCAGCTCTTCGGCAGCGGCTCCGGCCTGATTCTGAGCGGCA
>JBCCLG010000740.1:0-3279 GCA_039027015.1 Acidobacteriota bacterium
ATTCACTTGCCGGCCGGCGGCTTCGCCGGGCCGGCCTTTCTTTAGCAGCCCGTGGCACCCCACGGGCCGTTAGGGCGCGATCGTCGCAGGCTCGAAGGTCGCGTGGAAGCCGAGGTGGAGGGGAGACTCGAGGTGCAGGGTGGCGAGCGGGCCCGCGGCGACGTCGAAGGCGTTGAAGATCAGAAAGGCGCTGCTGCCGCTGCGGGTATCCCACTGCTGGCAGATCACCGCTCCCGCGCGCTCGCGGTCGCCGTCGGGCACCAGGACGGGCTCGCCGCCCAGATAGCAGCCCGCAGGGGCCTGCCACACCCCGGCGGCGCTCCCGGCCCGCCAGTCGCAGTGCACCAGCTGATCGAAAAATTTGCGCCCCGGCAGCTCGGTTGCGGAAATGCCGAGGACCCAGAAGTCGCGATAGTCGCGCTCCGCAAGGCGCGGGTCAATGGCCGGGAAATCGCACATCATCCGGTAGTCGAGCTCCCGGCGCTCGATCAGCTCGAGGCTTTCCAGGTCGAGAACGAAGCGCACGGGCCGCGCGCGTCTCACCTCGGTGAAGAGGCTGTACGGCACCCGGTACTGGTCGTAGATCGGCTGGTCCAGCTCGATGAGGTCGAGCATCAGGCGGTCTTCGCTCTCGAAGGAAGAAATAAGGTGCAGGCTGTAGCCGAGGGACACGGGAACCTTGGCGCGGAGCTCCCCGGTCTCGCGGTCGATCACCAGCAGCTGGCTGCCCAGCTCAGGACGCCATTCGAGGGCGTCCATCACGCTGCCGCCGCCGCGGGCCAGGGTCTCCATATTCAGCACGTGCGGGCTTTGGTAGAAGAGCACGTGCCTGCGGCCGAGCATGAAGTCGTGGGTCATCGACGGATAGTCGATCGGCAGGCGGCGGCGGTAGATCATTCGGCCGCCGGTCTCGAAGCGGTAGAGGTGGAGGGTCGGCCGCCGGCTCGAGAAGGAAACGCCGAAATTGAAGAACTCGCCGCCGTCGGCTGAGAAGTGCGGGTGGGCCGAGAAAGGGCTGATCGGATTGAGCTGGCCGTCGAAGGTGAATTCGCCGCGGGTCTCGAGGGTCTCAGGATCGAGCTCCCAGGGCAGGCCCTGCTCGCCGAAGGCCAGCAGCCGTCCGCCGAAGGGGTAAACGCTGACGTTCACCGGCGACGCCAAGGCGATGCCGCGCTGCAGCTGATCCCCCTCGAAGGCGGTGCCGAAGCCGCGGTAGAGCGAGCGGCCGCGCGCGCTCTCGTCGGCCCATTTATGGCTGCGCACGAAGCGGCTGATGAGCGTCACGCCGTCGGCGGTGAAGTCCAGGCAGGCGACCATGCCGTCCCCGTCGAGCCAGTGGCCGTAGCGCTGCTCGCCGCGGCCGAAGAGGGCCGGTCCGTTGACCGCGTAGCGCCCGCGGACGAATTCCGGCACGGCGCCCTCGATCTCGCGAATCCGGTACGCCGCTTCTCGGGGCGCGGCGGCAAAGGCGCGCTCCAGGTTGGGAGCGTGGTCGGGAGCTCCGCTCATCGGGCCCCCGCGGTCACCTCGTGCGGGGCGCCTACCGCCGCCGCGGTCTCCCGAGGAGCGCCGGCGCGCCGGAACGGCTCGAGCACCCGGTGATCGAAACTCCAGGTTTGGGGCGCTGCGTCGGCGCCCGGCCCGCAGGCCCGCCAGCGCTCGCGAATCTCGTCCGCGTCAAAGCGCATCTTCGAAACGTCGACCGACTCGAGAAAGCCCGCGTGGGTGAGAACCCTCGGATCGTCCACCACCCGCGAAGCCACCCAGGCGTAGAGAAAGAGCGCCAGCTCCTCGAGATTTCTCACCTGCCTGCTGAGCACGGCCTTGGCCTCCGGAATCGGCAGGCCGATCTCGTAGAAGGTCTTCTCGGCGGCCGCCAGCGGTCCCAGAGAGGTGAAGTCGTGGAAGATCGGCTCTTCGGCGGGCTCGAAGCGCTCTTTCTTCCACTGGTAGAAGCCGGAGAGCAGCTTTTGAACGCTGAGGTTGATCGGCCCGAGGCGCGAGAAGAGCCTCATGAAGGCGAGCACGAAGCGGCGTTCGGTGAACAGGTCGTTCAAAAACGGGAAGACGTAGCCCGCAAAATAGACCGTGAGTTCCCAGGTGTATTTCAGCGAGAAGGCCTCGGCGTCGCCCAGAGTGTCGTAGCTTTCGGCGTAGCTCGGAATATAGGCCTGATACACCGCGCGCATCAGGGGTTCATAGAGCCGGCACTGGGCCTCGAGCGCCTGGCGATCCCGGGTCTTGATGGCGTCGACGATCAGGGTGTTGTGGATCGCGATCAGGTCGCTCCCGGGACTGTAGAGCGGGTCGCTGAAGCGTCCGGCCATGCCGCTCATCGCCCACCGGTCGGGGTGGATGGTGCGTTCGCAGTCGTAGGAGTAGTCCTTGAACGCGCCGAATTCGAGCACCTCACGCTCGGGCAGATCGCGCGCGAAGAGCGGGAAGCGGCGGCACACGAAGTCGGTAGCGAGCTCGGCGGTGCGCACGTCCTTGATCGTGAAGTCCACCACCTCTTTGTCGTAAACCAGGCCGAGGCTGGTTTTGCCCTGCAGCGGGATGACCCAAAACCACAGCCCCTCGTCGCAGAAGTGATTGGTCGCCAGCCAGGTGGGGAGGTGGCCCTGGTGACGCCGCTGGGGCTTCTTGCGAATCTCGGCGGTGCTGAGGTCCGTGAGGCGGTCGATATCGACCAGGCCATCGACCCACCAGAAAACGGCGCCGTGGCGCACCGGATTCGGCTTGCGCAGGCCGAGCTTTCGGGCCATCGCGCGCTGCCGCCCGGTGCAGTCCACCACCCAGTCGGCCGCGATTTCGCGGGAGTGCTCACCCGAGCGAAAGCGCACCCGGTGGGCGTCGCCGCCGGTGGCCAGATCCACCTCGAGATCGCGCGCCCCAGCTACGGACTCGAAGCGCTCGGAGCGGTCGTTGAGCTCCAAAAGGTCTGACTCGAAGACCTTGCGGTCGAGCTGATAGCAGGGAATGTTGGAAAAATTCCGGATGTAGGCCTGGGAATAGTCCTCGAAGCGGTCGTTGTGCGTCCGCTCCGTCGCCGAGCCGTCCGGCGCCGCCGCATTCCCCGCCGTGCGCCAATAGAAGCGCAGGTTGTACTTCATGTAGTGGTGACGCCACAGATATTCCTCGAGATCGAGGACACGGGAGAAGTAGTAGCCGCCGACCTGGACCGTCGACTCGCCGACCTTCTGCGGCGGCGCGCTCCCTGCCTCCCGCCGCTCGAGGAGGAGGATGCGTCGATCGGTTTCGAGGAGGAGCTGGCGGGCG
>JBCCLG010000741.1:0-3274 GCA_039027015.1 Acidobacteriota bacterium
CGCGGCCGCCGGGCTTGATGGCGTAAATCGGCCGCGCCGGCGGATAGCCGCCGGTCACGAAGGCCATGCCCTCGGCGATCACCGGCGTGCCCACCGTGATCTCGGAGTTGGGCGCCAGGGTCCACAGCTCCTCGCCGGTGGTGGCGCTGTAGCCGCGCACCGTGGTGCCGTTGGTGATCACCTCATCGACCCCGCCGGAGGTGGCGGCGGGCAGGATGCTGGGGGTGCCCCAGGTGGGAATTTCATCGCGCGCGGTGCGCCACAGCTCCTCGCCGGAGCGCACGTCGAAGGCGGCGATGAACGAACCTTTGTGGATGTCGGTCTGCACGATCACCCGGCCGTCGTGCAGGATCGGCGAGCTGGCAAAGCCCCACTGATAGCTGGCGTCGAAGAACCAGCCGCTGTCGAGCCGGCCGAGGTCGACCTTCCACAGCAGCTCGCCGTCCATCGAGTAGCAGAAGAGTCCCTCGGAGCCGAAGTGCGCCACCACGCGCTCGCCGTCGGTCACCGGGGTGGGGTTGGCGTGGCTCGACTTCAGGTGCCTTTTCACCTGGGGAACGCCGCGATCGGCGTCTTTCTGCCACAGGATCTCGCCGGTCTTTCGGTCGAGGGCGTACACGCGGAAGACGTGCACGGTGTCGTCGTCCACCGAGTCGACGTCGCCGTAGTTGCCGGTGCGAAAGGTCGTGTCGCCGTTCTTGGAGGCGGCGGTGGTCAGAAAGACCCGATCTCCCCAGATGATCGGGCTCGACAGGGCGATGCCGGGGATCGGCGTCTTCCAGCGCACGTTTTCGCCCTTCTCGCCGTTCCATGTGGTGACCACGCCCTGGCCATCGCCGATGCCCGAGGCGTTGTCGCCGCGAAAGGACGGCCAGGGCGCCGCCGCGAGGCGCTCGGCGGCGCCGATCGCCGGCAGCTCAGGCTCGGCCTCGGCCTGCGCCGTCGCCTCGTCGGTCGGCTGGTCCCGCAGGAAGTAGAACTCGCGAGTGCCGGCTGTGAATTGAAAGCCCTCGATGAGGCCCGCACGGCCGCCGAATTTGAAGACGGCCGCCGCTTCACGGGCCTCGAACGCGTCCTTGTCCGTGGGGTCGAGGGTCAGCTCGGGCTGGCCGGCGGACTGCGCCTTGAGCTGATTGCCGTCGGCGAAGATCTTGATCGCCATGCCGATGTCGGCGTTCTTGAAGTCGCCGAGGTATTTCTCGAGATCCTCGGCGGTGAGCTCGATCCTCTTGGCCTGCTCCTCCTCGGGGACCCGCGGGGAGAGGTAGGCGACCATCTCTTTCTTGTCGCCCCCCTCGGCGATCGCCAGGGCCTTGCGAATGGCCTCGGCGCCGATCTTCTCGGTTTCTACCGCCGCCTTGAGCAGCTCCATATCGTCCTGGGTTACCGCGATGCTCAGGGCCGAGTCGGCGGCGGCGTCTGGCGCTTTTTTGAGGATCAGCAGCGCCACATCGCGGTGAGGCTTGGATCCGCCGGCGCTCGAGAGGGCCCAGCCCAGGGCCGTCGCTCCGTAGAAGGTGTCGACCACGTTGACGTCGGCGCCGCGCTCCAGGAGCAGCTTCGCCATCTCGACCGAGCCTCGATCCGCGGCGACGAAGAGAGGGGTCGCGCTGTAGGCGTTGGCCGCGTCGACGCTGGCGCCGGCCTCGAGCAGTCGCCGCATTTCAGCGAGGTCCTGCCGCTGGGCGGCGTCGACCATCTGCTGATCGAGGCTCTCCTGTGAGGAGGGGGCCTCGTCGGCCAGCGGCGGCGCCGAGAGCGGCGCTATCAGGGCGATCAGCCCGAAAACGATCGGTGCAGTCCATCTCATGTCGGATCTCCTCAATCGAGGCAGGGCCCGGAGGCCCTGCTTTTTGAACGATGAAGTCTCAGGGGGCTCTTCTTTATACGGTGCTCAGGGCGCAGCGTTCTGGATCAGCTGGCGCCGTGCCGGCGCAGGAGCCTCACCACCCGGCGCGCGTTCTGGCGAATCGCCAGCTCCACGGCGGTGGTGCCGTCGTGGGTCGCCACCGTGGCGTCGGCTCCGTTGTCGAGCAGCAGCTTGGGGACGGCGTAGAAGCCCTTGGCGCAGGCGTAGAGAAGGGGCGTGCCGCCCTTGTGGTCTTTGGGGTCGACCTCGGCGCCGCCTTCGAGCAGGGCGCTCACAGTTTCGAGGTGGCCGCCGAGCGACGCGTAGAGAAGCGCCGGGCGGCCGAACTCATCGGCCGACTCGGGATCCGCGCCGGCGGCGAGCAGCCTGCGAACCAGAAGAGCCTTGCCCTGCTCCGCGGCGAGGCGGAGCACGGTCTTGCCGTCGCCATCGACGTGCTCGAAGTCGGGCTTAAGGCCGGTCAGCACCTGATCCATGATCTCGGCATCCTCCGAGCGCAGGAGCGCAAACGCGGGCGACTGCCCCGACTCGCTGCGCAGCTCGGCGAAATCGGGCTGCTCGAGGATTTTGCGGATCTTTCGCTTATGGCCCTCGCGCACGTGCTCCTCGAACTCCGCGAGGCGCTCGGCGGGCGGCGGCGGCACCTTGCCCTCGTCCGCCGCGAGGGCGGGCGCCCACAGGCCGACGAAAAGCAGCGCGGCGAGAAGCAGGAGGGCGGCGCCCGGGCCCTGAAGGCTTCGGGCGACCTTTGGCCTCCAGACGGCGGCCGCGGGACGCGGCGGCCCGGCCGAGGGCGCGCTGAAAGAGGCGGAAGCGGCGGTATTCGCGGACTCGATGAGCGACAGCATGGGGCCTAGTCTATGGCCTCCCGCTCGGGCGACGTCGAGCCTCGCGATCTGGAGGGCCGCCGCGGTTCAGAGCTGGACGGGCACCAGCAGACGCTCGAGGCTCACCGCGCGGCCGGTCTCGACCTCGACCTCGACGACGGCCCCCGCGAGGCGCACGTCCTTTTTGGCCACCTCGAGCCCGACGTTGCGCTGGGAGGCGAAGCGTTCGAGAACCTTCTTGGCCTTGAACCCGATAATGCCGTCATAGGGACCGGTCATCCCGACGTCGGTGATGAGCGCCGTGCCGCCGGCCAGAATGCGCTCGTCGGCGGTGGGAACGTGGGTGTGGGTTCCCAGAACGGCGCTGGCCTTGCCCTCGAGGTAATAGGCCATGGCCTGCTTCTCCGAGGTCGCCTCGGCGTGGAAGTCGACGATCACCACCCGCACCTCCTCCGGCAGCTGCGCGATCAGCTCATCGGCCACCCGGAAGGGGTTGTCGAGGTTCTTCATGAAGACCAGGCCCTCGAGGTTGAGGGTCGCGACCTTAACGCCGGCCGCGGTTTCGCCCACGTGCACG
>JBCCLG010000742.1:0-3268 GCA_039027015.1 Acidobacteriota bacterium
CCGCCGCCGTGCAGGTCCAGGTGCAGGTGAGCTCGGGCGGGAAGAGATCCTCGACCGTCGCCCGGTCACCGCCGACGGGCCGGCGTTGGCCGCCACCAGGGTGTAGGTCACCGAATCGCCGGGCGCCGCGGAGGTAACGCCATCGTCCTTGGTGATCGAGAGGTCCGCTTCCTGGCCGACATCGGTGGTCTCGTTGGCCGAGTCGTTGGCGGAGTCGGGGTCGGTCTCGTTGGCCGCGACCGTCGCGGTATTCGAGAGGGCGGCGGTTTGGCCTGGATCGACGGTGACTGTGAACGAGACGGCCTGGCTGGCCGCCGCCTGCAGCGCCGAATCACCGATCTAGGCGAGAGCCATACTGAATTTCGATTCTCAAGGCAATCTGGATGAAAATCCCAAGCGCGACCTCGTCCTGCCAGCTTGGATCAAGCCGAGTGACCGGCGTCGCCGACGGGCTCATCGCATTTCCTATCGCTGGCACCGCGAGCGCGGGCCACAAGCTTTTCCGCGAGTCGCCGCACGACGTCCTGAGACGTTGCGTCGTGAACGAACGAGTCGTGCTTGAACGGCCCGGTTCGACTCGCGAATCCGGACTTCGGAAGCGAGGAGTCGAGGAGCAGGCGAAGTATGTCGGCGCCGGCGTCTTCAGGGCGACGCGTCTCGGCCCAGAACAAAGGACGCATGAGTCGACGAATCACCTTGGGCATCTCTCTTCGGATCTCCGTATCCACTGCCCCAGGGCCATAGCCCCAGGCCGAGGCGCCACGTCGGGCGAGGCCCGCCGTCCACAGGTCGTTGGCCAGCTGCGCCTGGCCGTGGGCTGTCATACCGGTCCCGAGGTCCGCGGGTCCTGACGGGACCACTTTAAACCGGCTCGGCAGCCTGCCGCTTTCTGCCGCGGCGACGTTGACGATTCGCGCTTCGGCTGCAAGAGCGACGGCGTCGGTCACGACGACCCGGGAGAGCCACGACGTAGAGATGTTCTCGTCGATTCCTTCGCGGGTGAGCTCAGACGCTGGCTTGAGCGTGCCGACGGCGTGCACCAAGGCAGAGAACCCGCCCGGAGCCGCGAGCGCTCCAGCTTCGACCGCCAGGCGATCCGCCTCGGCGACAAGCGACAGGTCGCCGGTGAGAACCGTGATCTCGCCCGGCAAATCGTCAGCGCGACGCTCGAGGGCTCGAGCCTTGGTCTCGCTTCGCCCGAGCCCGACGACGCGCCAACCCAACTCAGCGAGCTGAGTACCCACCGCGGCTCCAATCCCGCCCGTCGCGCCCGTGACCAGACAGATCTTGGGCGCGGTGACCGCCCGACTGGCAAATGGCTCGCGGCCCCATCTCCACGTCGGTCTTGTTCCCCATTCGACCGCCGCCATCGCGCAGAGGAAGGCCACCAGATGCATCAGGTCCAGGACAGCGACCTCGGCGAGTCCGGCTCCCTCCAGCCCGGCCAGCGGCGAGGCGAAGGAGAGGATAAGAAAAGCCAGCGAGATGCCTATGAACGTCCACCGCGCACGCGTGCGCCTCAGAATCAAACCGAGAGCGGCCCGGAGAAGGGTCGCCCCGAGCACGCCTGCGATACTCGCCGCCAGGACTGGCGGGAGCGCGAGAGGCTGTCCGGCTACTCTGGCGATGACCTCAGGACCGAAAACGCCTAGCCCTGAAGCTGTCATAAAGAGAAGCGCGTTCAGGAGGGCAGCCGCGAGCGCGCCTGGGATGGCTGAGAGAAGAAGTTTCATGAGGTGTGTCGCCCTACCGTGCTGTTGGCCGGGTCGTTGAAATGTTTAGTGATGAACATTGGGATCTTGTTTTTGCTACGCGCTCGCTCGATGCGGACTAGTCGAGGCTGCGGTCGAGCTTGGCTAGAAGGTCGTTGAGGTGCTCGAGGTCATCCGCGGTCAGAGCCGCAAGACAGTCTTCGATGAAGGCGTCATGGGCCGGAATCTCGCGGTCGAGAAGCTCGAGGCCTTCCTGCGTCAGGTGGACCGCTTTGGTCCGCCCCGCGGAGACTCGCCGCACGTATCCCTTGGCTTCGAGTTTGGCAAGCAGCTGGCTGACGTTTCCTTTGGTCGTGGCGAGTCGATGGGCGAAATCGTCCTGAAGCGCCCCCTCGTGGGCCCCGACCGCCGCGAGCAGAATGAACTGCCCCGACGTCAGGTTTGAGTTCTCCAGGGGCCCTTCCGCAGCTCGCCCTACTTTTTGGGCGACGCGCACCAGCTGCAGCCAGGTACGAACGGGAAGTGAGCGTGCTCTCATAGTATAACGCTAAACAGTTCTTCGCCACCCGATGGTATCCGCTCGAGCCGGATAGCAGTAGTCGCGGCGGAACCGCGACCGAATAACTCTTCCGCTGGGCTCGATCGCCAAGCCGAGCGGAGCGCGTTTTGAGCGCGGCCGTCGCGGTTCTGCGGCGCGCCGGCCGAGAAGGCCCGAGCCGCCGGAGATCCTCGAGGCGCTCGATCAAAATCTCGCGCCCGAGGAAATCTACCGCCCGCGCTGGCCCCTCCAGTAGGCCGCCCGGCTCGGCTTAGCGCTTCTCGGAGCCGCGCCGTCGCAGGCTGACCCAGCCGGCCGCCGCGAGCAGCAGGACGAGGCCGGCGAGGCCCGCGAAGTCGAGGGTCGGAATGTCGACCAGCGAGCCTACGGTCACCACCGGCAGGGCCACGTCGTTGCTGGGGTCCGGATCGGCGAGATCGGAGCTGACCTCCACGCTGCCCTGGCTGCTGCCTTCGGCGATGGCCAAGCCCGTGATCGCGACCAGGGCGCTCTCGCCCGCGGCGAGGGCGCCGAGGCTGCAGGTGGGAACGCCGGCCGGATCCTCGGCGCATCCGAGGGTGGAGTCGAGCTGCAGTGCCGCCGGCAGCACCGTGGTCAGCACAACTCCCGTGGCGTCCGACGGGCCGGCGTTGGTCACCGTGATTTCCAGGGTGACCAGCTCGCCGATCTCGACCGAGTCAGGCGCCGCGATCGCCAGCACCTCAAGGTCGGCGTTGGGCTCCAGGGTGTCGACGTCGGTCGCCGAGTTGTTGGCCGTATCCGGGTCGCCGGCCGCCGAGGCGATCGTGGCGGTGTTGGTGAGCGTTCCGGCGGCGGCGGGATCGATGTCGCACACGGCGAGATAGGTCACCGAAGACGCGCTCGGCAGATCGACGCTCTCCGAGATATCGCCCGATCCCGAGTCGGCGCCGCAGCTGGCGCCGTCCGCCGCCGTGCAGGTCCAGGTGCAGGTGAGCTCGGGCGGTAACCGCGGCGACGGTCGAGGATCTCTTCCCGC
>JBCCLG010000743.1:0-3266 GCA_039027015.1 Acidobacteriota bacterium
GAGGAAGAGGACGCGCTCGAGGCGGCCCAGGATCGGCGATGACGACGTATCTTGAAAATCGGCCTTCGGATTCGCTCCGCTCGACCGCGGCGATCCGGTGCGCTTCCCACCCCTGGCTTTCGGCCCTCGCGACCCTGATGATCGCGTCGGCGTTCGTTGCGCTTCCCGCGTGGGCGCAGGACGATCAATTCATTCCCGAGGACGGCGAGGAGCAGACCGAGCCGGCGGCCGATGGCGCAGACAGCCTGCGCAGCACCGTCGACTTCGGCGCCATCGACGACCTCCTGGCCTCTGACGAGGAGGTCCTCTCGGATCCCGGGACCTACAGCTACGATCCCGGCATTCGCCGCGACCCCTTCCGATCGCTGCTCGTTCGCCGGGACGCCACGGTAGACGAGGAGCGGGAGCGGCCCGAGGGGATTCCCGGCCTGCTGATCGACGAGCTGACGATCGAGGGCATCTTCATCCTCGACGAGGGACCCGTCGCCCAGGTTCAGGCGGCCAACGCCGACACCAGCTACCTTCTGCGGCCCGGAGACGAGCTGTGGGACGGCGACGTGGTTCGAATCACGCAGGAAGAAATCGTATTCAAGCAGAGTGTTCAAGATCCCACGGCGATCAAGCCCTTTCGGGATGTCGTGAGAAAGCTGGATCCCAGTGGTCAATGATCCCTCGAGCCCGTGGGATCCCTCGAGCCCTTTGGATTCCCGAAGCGAAGGCCAAGAAGAGATGAACGATAGACGCGCCGAGCAAGGCACCGTAGATTCGTCGGAGGCGACAAGGAAATGAGCGAGCGCAAGATCACCAAAAACAGCGGATGGTCGCGAGCCGTTGGGGCTGCGCTGCTGCTGCTGATCGCTCAGGTCGGCTGCTCTTCGACCCAGCAGCGCGAGGGCGCCGCGGTTGAGCCGACCGCGTCGGCCACCGGCGCCACCGCCGAGGTTCGGGCCCCCGCTCGAATCGAGAGTCTGGATTTGAGCGACGACGGGGGCTCTGCCTCCATCGAGCTTCGCGCCGACCGGCCGCTGGTGTGGACGAGCTTCCGCAATCCCGAGGGCGATCTGGTCGTCGAGCTGCCGAATAGCGTGCCCGGCGACGCAGTGACCGACCTCGCCCGCTCGGGCCTGGTGACCGCGGTGAGCGTCGAGAGGCTCGACGACTCCGAGCGGCCGCTGACCCGGCTGGTGGTGCAAACCAGCGAGCCGTCGGAGCATTCCCTGTCCGGCGAGGGCGACGAGCTGACCCTGCAGCTGCTGCCGATCGACAGCGCGCAGCAGGTGACGCTGGCCTATGAGCCGATCGAGGAAGAGGCTCCGGCGAGCGAAACGCGGATCGCCGACGCTCAGGCTGCCGCCAGCGCGCCGCCGCCCACCGTCGAGGAGCTGGACACCCAGCCCACCGCCACCACCCAATCCGCCGGGATTCCCCAGACTTACGGCACTCCCGACGCGCCGCAGCTCGGACCCGCGCCGTCCGGCGCGACGGCGTCTGAGCTGTACAGCGTCGACGTGCTGCAGTCGGGCGACGGCACCGTGGTGCAGGTGGCCGGCGACGGCGAGTTCGAGTTCTCGACCTTCCGCCTGGAAAACCCCGAGCGCTTCATCATCGATCTCACCGGCGTCGTCAATTCCGGCGCCAGCTCCACGGTTTCGGTGGGCAGCAGCGACGTCGAGCAGATCCGCATCGGCCAGTTCAAGCCCCGCCCGGAACCCGTCTCGCGCGTCGTCTTCGACCTGCGCGACTTCTCGATCCCCACCGTGACCCGCACCGCCGACGGTCTGCTGGTCAGCTTCGGCAACGCCACGCCCCCCGAGGCCGTGATCGCAGCGGCTCCCGCCGAGCCTGCGCCGTCCGCCGCCCAGGCCGAAGTGATCGAGGAGACCCCGGCCGAGTTCACCAGCCCGGCGGCGACCTACGACGAGCCGGAGCCGGAACCGGTGGCGGTTTTGGCCGATTCCTCGGTGGGGAGCGCCGAGACGCAGCCGCAGGAGGAGCCGGTGGCCGAGTGGACCGCTCCGGCCACCTCCCCGCAGCCCGAGCTGCCGGTCTATGAGCCGACCCCCGCCGCGACGGCGCCGAACGTGGGATCCGTCGCTCAATTCGAGGCTCAGGACGTCGACGTCGATGAGCAGGGGCGTACCGAGCAGGAGCGCCTTCTCGAGTCCTTCGGCCCGCTGGTGATCAACCGCCAGGAGCGGGAGTATGTGGGCGACCGCATCAGCATGTCGCTCAAGAACGCAGACCTGGTCGAAACCCTGCGTTCGTTCGCCAAGATCAGCGACCTGAACTTCGTGATCCAGCCCGGCGTGCGCGGCAACGTGACCGTCGAGCTGCAGTCGGTGCCTTGGGATCAGGCCATGGAGCAGATCCTCAAGATCAACAACCTGGGCATGGACATCGACGGCACCATCGTGCGCATCGCGCCGCGCCAGCAGCTGCGCCTCGAGGCCGAGGAACAGCGCCGCCTGCGCCAGGCGCGCCAGCAGTCGATCCCGCTGCGCACCGTGATGCGCAGCCTCAGCTACTCCCAGGCAGGCACCATGGCCTCCCTGCTGCGCAGCCGAGAGGGCGCGATCCTGAGTCGCCGCGGCACGGTCCAGGTCGATGTCCGCACCAACACGCTGATCATCCGCGAGCTGCCGAGCAACATCGACACCGTGCTCGCCGTGATCGAGACGCTCGACACGCCGTCTCCCCAGGTGACCATCGAGGCCAAGATCGTCGAGGTGACCAAGAACTTCTCGCGCTCCCTGGGCGTTGAGTGGGGCTTTGAGTTCGACGCCAACCAGGCGAACGGCAACACCACGGGCCTGCAGTTCCCGAACAACATCGACAGCGCGGGCGGAGTTGGGCTGCTGACCGGCGGCGCCAACGGCTTCCTCGATCTTTCCCTCGGCAACATCCTGAACACCTTCAACCTCGACGCTCGTCTCCAGGTCGCCGAGAACGAGGGTCTGGCCAACATCGTGTCGGCCCCCAGGGTGACCACGCTGAACAACACGGCCGCGCAGATTCAAAGCGGCGTTCAGCTGCCGATTCAGACCGTGTCTGACCGGACGGTTTCCGTTCAGTTCGTGAACGCCACCCTGAGGCTCGCGGTCACGCCGCAGGTGACCGCCGAGGGCACGGTGATTCTCGACATCAACGTGTCGCGCCGGAGTCCGCAGCCCGCACTGGCGATCAACGGCGCGACCAACGTACCGATCCAGACCCGCGAGGCGAGAACCCGAGTGATCGTCCGAGACGGCGGCACGGCGGTGATCGGC
>JBCCLG010000744.1:0-3266 GCA_039027015.1 Acidobacteriota bacterium
AGCTCTGCACCGCCACCCGGTCGAAAAGCCCGGGGTAGGCCAAGGCCGCGTGGAGTGAGATCACCCCGGCGCTGGCCGGCCCCATGATGGCGCGCGGGCCGCCGGTGCGGTAGTGCCGGTCGAGGTAGGGCACCAGCTCCTCGGCGAGGAATTTGGCGTAGTCCGAAGCCCGATCCCCGGTGTACTCGGCAGGGCTGTTGCGCGGCACCAGGGCGACCACCGCCGGGGCTACCCGCGAACCCGTGAGGTTGTCGAGCACGCGGTCGAGTCCGCCGGCATCCACCGCGAACAGGCCGTAGTTCACCACCAGCAGCGGATAGGGGGTTTCGGCACCCTCATCGAATCCGGGCGGCGTCCACACCTTGATCTGGCGGCTATTTTCGAGGACCTCGGAGCGGAAGCGGAAGCTGTAGAGCTCGCCGCGCGGGGCGTCCTCAGAGGGCTCGGCGAGCGCTCCGTTGACGCGGGCGCCCGGCAGGCGCAGCTCGGAGGAGCGCACAAAGCCTCGAACCTCCACGGGGTTGGACGGGTCCGGCCCCGGCGGACCGAAGTCGACGGCCAGGGTGTAGCCGTAAACGCCCTCGGGATGGAGCTTCAGGCTGCGGTAAAAGAGATCGGTTCCCTCGACCCGATGCAGCGCCAGATCCTCCCCGACGTAGCCCACCGCCGTGCCGCCGAGCGCCACGTCGGCCGCCTCGCCCCGATACACCACGTGGGCCGAGCCGTCGCGCTCGACGATCGGCGTCGAGCGGGCGGCCGCAAAGTAGCCGTCAACCTGCGCCTGGCGCTCGCCTTCCGGCAGGGAATCGAGGCTCTTGATGAACTCGCCGAAGGCGCCCAAGTGCAGAAATTCGTCGACCTCCGGGGGCGCCACCTCGCCGGTCTTGGAGGCGTCGATGCGGATCGACGCCAGCTCTGCCTGGCTTCTCAGGTAGAGCCGGCCGCTGGCGAAGGCGGGATTGCTGAAGTCGCCGCGCTCAAAAACCTTGAGGCGCGCCTTTTCGACGTATTCCTCCGGGTTGGCCTCAGCCACCACCAGCTCACCGTCGCCCGTGAGCACCGCGAGATGGCCGTCCACGAGGGTCATATTCTCACCAGACATCGCCCGCGAGCGCCACAGGATCTCGCCGGTCGCGGCGTCTGCGGCGGTCAGGATTTGCCCGGTGAAGCCGTAAATCTCGGAGCCGTGAACCTCCGGCAGCACGAAGGTGTTGGCGAAGGCCCGGCTGCGCCACGCCTCGCTCACGCTCCACTGCTCCCCCTGGCCCATCACCTGGAGCGCCAGGGACTCGCCCCCCAAATCGATCAGCACGCGCTCGGCGTCTAGAATCGTTGGGTGAGAGCCTATCTCCCGCTCTGAGCCGGTTTGAATGCGGTAGCTCCACAGCTCGGCGCCGGTCGACGGGTCAAGACCCCGAGCCCATTGATCGGTCACGGCCAGGATCTGCTCCCGACCGCCGAGCTCGGCGAAAATCGGCGATTGATAGGTCACCGAGTCGGTGCCGGTCGCCCACCGCTCCTCGCCGGTCCTGCGGTCGTAGGCCACCACGGCTCTGCCTTCCCCGCCCACAAGCATGACCACGAGGTCGCCCACCACCAGGGGTGAGCAGGTGTAGCCGTAAAAGGGCACCGAGGAGTTCGACTCGTCGAGCTTCAGGCGCCACTGCTCTTGGCCGGTCTCAAGGTCGGCGGCCACCAGATCGCCGCGCGGGCCGAAAGCAAAGACCTGGTCTCCGTCGAGGGTGGGAACGGCCAGCGGTCCGTCGTCTGAGCCGTCGTGCCCGTCGTATTTCTCGGCCAGGCGCAGGCGCCACTTCTCGGCGCCGGTGTCGGCGTCAAAGGCGCCCAGAAAGTCGCTCTCGCCCGAGGTGAACATCGTGTAGAGGACGCCGCCCGTGAGGGAGACGCCGGAATATCCGGCGCCCGCTTCGGCGGTCCACTCGGAGGTCAGGCCAAAAGAGTCGGGGATCACGCCGACGGGCGCGTCGGGGCCGCCACGAAAGCCGCGCCAGCTATCGGCCGACGCGTAGGCCCTCGACTCCGAGGCCGACGCGCCGGAGCTCGACGCAGTGGAGTCCGCCGAGGCGGCACCTCCCGTCAGAAGCCCTGCGGTGAGAAGTCCTGCGGCGGAATGTCTAAGCCAAGCGCGATGGGGCCAATAAAAATTCAAAGTGCGTCTCCTCCTGGGGGTGCGTTCACGGTCCGCGCTGAGGTACGCAAAGGCCCGGGGCGAGATGCCCCGGGCCGGTCAGAAAGCTGTAAATCTGCGCCCGGCGCCGATCACGGATCGGCCAGATCCACCGGGTTCTGGCACAGGCCGTTGACGCCCACCGAGAAGCGCCCCAGGGCGTTTAGCGTGCTCGAGAGATGACCGAAGCCCGAGATGAAGCCGAACTTGAGCATGCCGAAGGGCACGTCGCCCACCAAAGCCGAGGCCGAGATTCTCGCGTTCTGGAACGGCAGGTTGAGGTTGCCGCTGCCCCTGAGCGCGCCCGCCTCGTCGAATACGACGAAGCTCAGCTCCGGCGCCGGGCCCGGCAGCAGCTCATTCACGTAGAAAAAGACGTCGGTTCCGCCATCGAACCCGCCGCCGTTGAAGAAGCGAATGTCGAAGTTGCGGCACAGGTCGAAGGAGGATCCGGCTTCCGTGGTGTTGAGCAGGCGATCGCCAGAGGCGAAGTCGTTCTCCGGATCGACCAGGAAATAGTCGCCCTGAATGACGGATGTGGGGAACGCGCTGATGGCGCCCTCCTCGAGGATCTCGACCCAGCCGGTGGCGATCCCCTCCACGTTGGGCGCGAGACCCCCAAAATTGCGCACGCTGAAGGACCGCGTTTCGTTGGGGGCGAGAGGCACCGTCTGAGAGTCGCCTGTACCGAGGTTGCTGCGGACCGACACAATGATGGTCGTTGGGTCGCTAGTGACGTTGTGCACCGCAAAAAGAGTGTCTCGGCCCCCGGGGTTGGTGAGATCCACCTCGTAATGGGGCAGAACCAGCTCATCGCCCGCCTGATCGACCTTCTCGATCTGGCGGGTCAAGGGGCGCGCCAAAACTCTCCCGAGCAAAGTGGGATCGGGCGTCTCGTGAAACTCGATCCTCACGCCGTCTTTCTCGACGACCTCGGCGATGACGTTGCCGAAGGCGTCGACCTCCGGGCTGGTCTCGCCAAGCGCGGGCGCGGCGACAAAGAGGAGTGAGCAGAGCAGCACAGCAATTCTCATGGGGAACCTCCGCGGTTCGTGAAGCTTACTTTCAGGGGAAGTAC
>JBCCLG010000745.1:0-3265 GCA_039027015.1 Acidobacteriota bacterium
CGGTCTTCTCGAACCACTTCTCATAGCTCTCGAGGGTACGGCTGTAGAGGTCGTGATACCTGTTTTGTTCCTCGCTGCCGCCCCGAGTCGGGCCATGGTGCAGCGGGCGACCGAGCACTTCTCCGCACAGCTCATCCCAATCGCTGCGGGTATAGATCCGGTGCAGATGCCAGGCTTGGTCGACCTCTTCCGAAGGCGTCACCGTGTGGCCAGCGCGCATGGCGAGAAAGAGGAAGCGCCGGTACTCCTTGGTGACGCGCAGCGCGTAGCCGAGAGACCATAGGTTTTCGCGGGCCAGACGGCGCGTGAAAGGAAGGCTCGACGCGGCGTCGTCCAGCGGGAAGTCGCGAAGCCTGGGCCACAGAGGGTCGTCGCGATAGGGCATAGGGGAAGCG
The DNA here is from genome assembly GCA_039027015.1 of Acidobacteriota bacterium. Taxonomy (GTDB): domain Bacteria; phylum Acidobacteriota; class Thermoanaerobaculia; order Multivoradales; family J023; genus JAUIJL01. The sequence continues at coordinate 396 of JBCCLG010000745.1, forward strand.
TTGGGAGACAGAGGTTCGATCTGGAATGTTTGTTGTGCAGGTCAAATCGCTGAGTTCTAGAGATACGCGACAGGAGGGGAATCCATTTGATGGTGCTCGCCGACGGCTTCCAGCCCGCCATCGCGGGGAACTGAGCCTAGGGCATGGTCACTCTGAATGGGCCCGTAGCAAGATGGGGCAGGAGCAAGGTGCGAAGTCGTAGCCCGTGGGCCGGTGGGGCTCCCTCGTAAGGGGGCTTCTATCGAGGCCACTCTTCTCGGGTCCTGGCATCAGCATTGCTACATCCTTTGGGGATCGATAGCTTTCGCCGTGATCGCCTTTCAGTCGAAATCAGCACAAGAGAAGACACTCACAGATGCGCTACTTCTTCTTCATCCTCATGAGCGGGCTCACGAGCACCCTCGCGGCCGAGAGCTACCGGCTCTTCGACGTCGTGCGCGGTCCCGCTTCGATCCCAATTCAACTAAGCGTGAGCCCGGAGGGTCGGCACGTCTATGCGGCCTCGGTTCTTGAGACGACGTGGTGGCAGCGCAACGAGTCGACCGGGGTCCTGACCTTTGGCGGCGCGGAAAGGGAGCCTCTGGAGCTGCAGAACATTGAGCGCAGCCGTGCGGCGGAGCTCGCTTTTTCACCGAACGGAAATCAGCTCTACGCCCTGCGATCCGACTTCGAAAACGCGGTGCTGGTCGTCTTTGACCGGGACGCTCAATCCGGCGCTTTGACGGCGATCCAGCGCCTGCAATTCCTGCCGAATCTCCGTCTTGGCGCGCTGGCCGTCGACCCCGCAGGACGCAACGTCTACGTCGGCGGTACACAGATCCTGACCCTGTCTCGCAACGCAACCGACGGGACTCTCACGCTTCTGCCGGGCGGGCTCGATGTGGTCGGCAGCACCGGCCTGCTGGTCTCACCCGCAGGAAATCTCGTCTTCCATTCCGGAGACGAGAAGATTCGCTCCTTCGCCCGTGAGTCCACCAGCGGCGCGCTGACACTCATAGACACCCTAGATAGCTTTGAGAGAGAGCAGATCGTGGGCACCGGCAAGCTCTTCGACGGCTCTCTGCACGGAGACCTCTTCTACGGGCATGTCGTTCTCAAAAGACCCTTTTTCTCTGCCGATGCTCTCGCCGCCGTCTCGTTCGACGGCTCAGGACAGCTGACCCTTGAAAGCCTTCCGCCACTCCTGGGGAGTGACACCCTGGTGGGCGGCGTCGACGTCGATCCCGGAACCGGGCGAGTCGTCTTTTCTTGGTTCGATACCAACGGATTTCAGGCTCACACGCGGCTACTGGAGCCACTTTCCGATGGCCTCGACTTTGTCCAGGTGGATGATCTGGGCCCTTTCTTGCCCTTTCAGACGGATCCGGCCGTCGGTACCCCGGCTTTTTCATTTGACGGCAGGCAGGTTTATGTCGGCCGGTTTTTTCGCAGGCACATCGCGGTCATCTCGATCGACAACGCGGGGCCGACGCTGGGAGATCCCGAGCCAGGACAGGGCCTTGCGCGGCCTCTAGATCTCGAGGCCCTCGGCGACGGCTCCGTGCTCGTCAGGGGCGCACAGAACCTCTCGCTGCTCGATCGACGAGGCGCGGGCATGTTCGAGGCTCAGTGGATTGCGAACCCCGCCGGAATCCAGGCCTCATTTTCGACCACTCCCGATGACCGCTTCGCCTACACCTCTGCAGATTTCTTCGGCCGGACGAGATTCGATCGGCAGCCCGACGGCACCTTTGAGGCTGTGCTCTCTCAGGGGCCTCTCGACGCGGAAGTCCAGGCCATGAGCCCTGACGGACGGCACCTGCTGACCTGGAATCTCTCCGAAGATCTCCAGGTCTTTCAGGTCGACCCGATGACCGGCGACGTGACGCTGATTCCCGGTTCGAGTCGAGATCCCGGGGCACCGGTACGCTCCTTGGCTTTCAGCCCAGACGGAGGCTCTTTCTATGCGGTCTTCACCGAGAGCGTGAGCGGCGCCGACGCTCTTGGCTTCGGCTTCGACAGCCAAACCGGCATGATCGGCGCCGCAGGTCAGGGCGTTCCCACCGTAGAGGCCCTCGCCTTCGAGCCTGGGGGAGAGCATCTCTATTCGGTGGGCTCGACGACGCAAGGTGAGGTGACGCTCAACAGTTATGAAGTGTCCGGAACCTCGACGACCGAGATCGACACCGAGGTGCTCAGCGTCGGGAAGCCCGATCCGGATCCCGGCACGGCGATCGCGATTGCGCGCGACGGTTCACGCGTCTTCGTTTACGACGGAGCTGGAAGTCTCTACACCCTGAGCCGCCATCCGGCCGACGGTCAGCTCACCCTAACCTCGACCCTTCAGCATTCCCTCACCCAAGATTGGCTCGCTCCCCCCAACGGCATCTTTAGCCTGGTGACGGGACCCAACGCCCTTTACGCGCTCAACGGCGGTGCAGGCACTCTCGCCATTCTGCGGGATGACTTTCTCTTCGCCGATGGATTCGAGTCGGGCGACACCTCCCGCTGGCAGCCCTGAGCGGAGTCAGGGCGCCCGGAGGCAACCGGGCAAAACTTGTGCAGCGTCGTTCAAGTTTTGGGCACTCTCGCCGACGGCACCGTGCAAAACCGCTGGGCCCAGTGGACTGAAGACTGCGCGGCACTACAAGATCGAGAATTGCCGAGGCATAGTGTTCAGAGATGGTTTTGAGGACGGGCGACGTGGCGTAAGGATCCAAAAAAATCTGGGAGGACGCTAAAAAGCCTCGGTGGACACACCTTGAAGATCGAGAGCCGCCCGATGAGGGCCCGCCCAACAGACTTCAAGGAGATCCGCGATGCACTGCGCCAAACCGCTCCCCCGCCCATGCGCCCCTCCCGCCTCGGGAATCCATCCGCGTCTCGCGCGA
>JBCCLG010000746.1:0-3265 GCA_039027015.1 Acidobacteriota bacterium
ACGTAAAGAGCCCTTCACGCCCCTCGACCCCGCCGGCGAGAAGGTCGGCTTTTACTACTGCGGACCCACGGTTTACGACAGCCTGCACCTGGGACACGCGCGCGCCTTCATCGTGCCCGATATGGTGCGTCGCTATCTCGAGCACAAGGGCTACGTCGTGCGCTACGTCACCAACTTCACCGACGTCGACGACAAGATCATCAAGCGGGCGATACGCGAGCACCGGCCCTGGCGCGAGATCACGGTGACCTACATGGAGGAGTATCACCGGCTCGCGGCGGCGGTGAACAACCGGCCCGTCGACGTACACCCGCGGGCCACCGACCATATTCCGGAGATGCTCGATCTCATCAGCATTCTGATCGAGAAAGGCAACGCCTACCAGGCCTCGAGCGGCGACGTCTACTTCGACACCGCCAGCTTCGACGGCTACCTGGCCCTCTCTGGGCGCCGCCTCGAAGACCAGGAGACCGGGCGCTCCGGCCGGCTGTCCGACCGCGAGCTGGAGGTCAAAAAACACCCCGCGGACTTCATCCTGTGGAAGCTCCTCGTCAACGACCCCCAAGAGTTTCTCGACCACCCGGACGAGGTCCCCGGCTGGGATTCACCCTGGGGTCGCGGTCGACCCGGCTGGCATCTCGAGTGCTCTGCCATGTCCAAAACCTACCTGGGGATGCCCTTCGACATTCACGGCGGCGGACGCGACCTGCTCTTCCCGCATCATGAAAACGAGCGAGCCCAAAACGAGTGCGCCTACCGCGACGAGCTGGGCGGCGAAAACTCGGTGCGCTACTGGGTCCACAACGGCTTCATCACCGTCGACGTGGCCAACGAGGCCGAAAAGGGCGACGAGTACACCGACGGCGACCAGTCGAAGATGTCGAAATCCCTCGGCAACGTGAAGTGGCTGAAGGACATGATCTGGCCCGGGGGCCCCTTCGACCCCATGGCCGTACGCATGCTGATGCTACAGAGCCACTACCGCTCGCCCCTGCGCTACTCCCCCGACCTGCTCGACCAGGCCAACCAGCGCATGGAGCGCCTCTACCGCGCGATGGAGCACCTGCTGGAGGGCGAAGGAGAAGGCGGAGAGGGCTCGGCGGCCGATCCGGGGGCGGCGAGCCCCGAAGCTCTCGCCGCCGTCGAGAGCGCCACCGCGGCTTTCGAGCGCGGCATGGACGACGACTTCAACACCCCCAAGGCCCTCGCCGCCCTCGACGAGCTGATCAACGTCAGTCGAGGCCTGCTGTCGCAGGCGCAGCCCTTGGCGGACGCGGACCGCCTCGTTCTCGCCCGAGGCCTGGAGCGATTGGCCGGCGTTCTGGGCCTGCGCGCCCGGCGCCTGGGAAGCGCGCAGCAGGAGAGCGCCGAAGACGGCCTCCTGCAGCTGCTGGGCGAGATGCGCCAGGAGGCGCGCGCCAGCAGAGACTGGGCGCGCGCCGATCAGATCCGCGACCGCCTGGACGCCCTCGGTTTCGAGTTCCGCGACAGCCCTGAAGGTTTCACCGTCGCCCGTCGCTGACCGTCCCGCGCCAGACCATCCAGGCGTCACTTTTTATGGACGCCGCTCTGGCCGCAGCCTGCTTTCCCGGCGAGGCTCAGCCCAGGAATCGGCCTTGCAAAAGAGAGGAGCCATGAGCGCCTCCTCCAGCCTCTCACCCGCCGCGATTCGCCGCTTCTCGGCGACTCTCGCCCTCGCGGTGACCGCGACCCTCGGGCCGCAGGCTGCCGCTCAGCCTTCGCCCGACGCCTCCCCGGCGCCCGCCGCCGCCGAGGACGAGCCGTTTACCGACGAGCAGCGCGTCACCGCCGTCGACGTCATGATCGAGCTCGAGAGCTCCGCCTTCCGGCGATGGCGCAAGGGCCGGCTTCAGGCGGAGGCCTTCACCGTGCGATCGGACGGAGTGACGCGACGGGTGGTCGGCCTCGAGAAGCCAGGAGCCGAGAGCCCAACGCGCCAAGTCGTGGTGCTCGACGCCGCCGGCAGCGCCACTCGGATGCTGCGCTGGGGCGCCGGCCTGCTCGCCGAACGCGCCGACCAGCTGGTGGCGCTCGGGCCGGTCGAGATCCTGATTTCGACCCCCGAGATCCAGCAGGTGCTGCCCCCAACCCGCGACCTCGAGGCGGTGAAAGAGCGCCTCTCCCAGCTGGCCCTCACCGTGACGGGTGACGATCGCCTGGCGTCCATGCGCCAGGACGCCGCGGGCGCCGAGAACCCCTCAAAAGACGCGGCCCTGCGGGCTCGGTGCGCCGAGAGGGAGGCCGCGCTGCGCTCCCATGACGCGCTCCTGCGCGCCTTGACCGAGGCGGAGCGCGACGCCGACCGGCGGGCCCTCTACTGGCTGACCGGCGGCTTCGCCACGGAGCTTCACCGGGCCTACGGGCTGGAGCCGCCCTCTCCGGACAACGCGCGCGCGGCAGGCGGTCTGGAGCTCCGCAGCCGGGACCTCTCGGCCGAGAGTCTGGCCCTCGGCGAGACCCTTGCGGCCTACGGCTGGACCACCCTCGCCTTGACGCCGCCGCCCCCGGATCCCCTGCGCGGCAAGGGTCCGGGGCTTCGCCTCGGCAAATGGCGCTTTGTCGGCCCGGCGGCGACCTACGAGGCGGAGCGCGACCCGGAGAAGGCCGAAGCGTTCATCGTCCTCGGCGATGCCCATCGCCGAGCCGGCGACGCCCAGAGGGCCGCCGACTCCTACGAGAGCGCCTTCTACCATTTCTGGGGCGATCCCCGAACGGCAGAGCGCCAGGCCAACGCCCTCGCCAGCCTGGCCGATCAGCTCGACGCCCTAGGGCGCGGGCAGGAGGCCCGCCGCGCCCGGGGCATGGCGCGCCAGCTCGACGAGAAATTCGGCGGTGCCGGCCTCGAGACGAGCCCCGACGCAGGCGCGGGAAGCCCGATCGAGCCCTTTCGCGCCGACATCGAGACCCTGCAGGCGCTCGCCCTCGAGAGCGCCGGCCGCAGAATCGCTTCCGCAGAAGAGCTCGACTCCGCCCTCGAGTCCTTGAGCAGGCGAGTGCGCCTCACCTACCAGGTCGGGGGCGCGCCCACGGGCGAGCTCGTGCCGCTCGAGGTGCGCTCGCAAGACGACGGCGCACCCCAGCGAGCGCCGCGGCGCGCTCGCTCCGGCTCTCCCGAGAGGCTCGAGACGGCCCGGGCGCGCTGGGCCCTTAGCGGCCAGGCAGAAGAGGTCGGACCCGGGGGCGGCGGCGCCCTCGACCTGCAGGCTTCCCTCTCGGGCGACGGCGCGCTCGTCGTGGAGGCTCG
>JBCCLG010000747.1:0-3246 GCA_039027015.1 Acidobacteriota bacterium
CAAGCTGCTCGAGGGCTTCTTGAGGGTCAGGGATTGGGCCTAGCGCATCAAGGGTGTCAAGATCGAGCTTCTCCAAGCGCATTAGCGGCTTGCCTTCCAAAAGACTCAGCACCATATCGTATCGCCGGTGACGCGAAGCCAGGTCGACCAACGATATCCCGAGTCCTGCTGGGACCAGCGTGCCGTCGGCCTGATTGGCCAACAGAATCTCGAAGAGCCTGCGATTCCCTGTTTGAATCGCTGCGGCAAGGGGCGTCACCGAATAGTCCGGATGCTGCCGCGGCTCGTTGAAATTTCTCTCAGCACCGGCCTCCAGCAGGTCAAGGACCAAGTTCTCGTCTTGCCGGGCCACCGCGAGCACTAAGGCGCGTGATTTTCTACCGGCTCCGAGGGTGAGCAACTTGCGGATGGTTCTCGAGTCGCTCGCCTTAATAGCTGCTGCAAGGGGCGACTCCGATCGGGCGACGTTCTGGCAAGACTGATGCTTCCATTTCTTCTCGAGGAGGAATTCAATCCAGTAACGGTCTCTCCGCTCGATCGCCAGGCATAGAGCGGCGCCCTTGCCAGCGTGTACGGTCAAGGCACGAATCAGCGCCAGATCTCCGGCTGTGAGCAGTTTGCGCAGGGTCTGCGCCTCAGGAAACTCCGAGGGAACGATCCCTGCTCGCAAGAGGCCCGGAAGCACCTCTCGAGCGACCTTCAGAGACGATCTGGCATTTTTCTGCGGCGAGCCTTCCTGGGCAGCGTCGATCCAGTGAAAGGCTTGAGAGAAGAGCTTCTTGCGGTCCCTTGCTGAGGCATTCTTGAGCTCCGCAGGCCATGTGGCGCCGGCGTTTTTCAGCAGCAGAAAGATGTCCGGCGAAGCTCTTGTGAGCGCCATCTCAAGAGGAGATTCGCCCCGACTCTCAGAAGTGCCCAGGCTCGTCCCTGCTGCCAGGAGCTCTTCAACCTTCTCAAGCTTGCCAGACCGGATGGCCCTCGAGAGTTCGTCGGCTCTCGTCACCGGTGCTGTCACCGAGAGGTACAGAAAGCCCGTGGCTACCAACCGATACAGACGAATCTTGCGCATGAGGGGCCTCCAGGAAAGGATTATCAGCGATGGGGGTGCCATATGCTAGTGTAGACCCTCTGTTGCCGAAGACGCATAATGCTAAACCGCCCGATGAGACCGTCGGCGAGGGGTCATTCTTGACTTTTACTATCCTAAGGCATCGAAAGCGTCCTAGTAAGGCTAGGGTTCGCTTTTCTTGGCTTCTTCGAATCCTCTCCTTCAGGAGGCCTGGACCTCCCGTTAGCCTCCTGGGCCTCGCTTTCTGTCTCGTAGGGGCCGTATCGGAGGCGCTAGCCCGCGAGGAGCACGAGTCGCTTGCTGTCCTCTACTCGAGAATTGAGAAGCTTCAAAAAGCTCCTCGAGAGCATCAAGAGGAAATTCAGCAAGCCCGCGCCCTCTTTGACGCCGCAGAAAAGGACCTCAAGAATGCGATTCGCCGAGGAGACATCTCGCGGATCCGAGCGGAGATCCGAGCCGGCTTCGACTTCAAGATCCGTTCGGCCCTTTCCTTCTTTGAGGTAGCCGTTTGCGCCGACCGAGTCGCGATCGCTCAGATGTTCGCGCGGCCTGAATTGCGGATAGCCGGGAGGAGACACGATCTGCGGCATTCGACCTGGTCCTGCGTCGCCGAGCTTGGCGATAAGAGGCTCGCGACCATGGCCTTGAGTTTCGGTCCCAAAACGGGCTGGAGCGCTGAAGCCATTGAGGCTGTCGTTCAGAACGGGGACCTCTCTCATCTTGCCAACGCGCCGCATCACGCCGTCAAAAGCGCACTCGAGAATGGGAAAACTGAGTTCGCCTCAGAATTGCTTGAGCGCCTCGGAACCCCCACGCCTCTTACCAATATGATTAGCAAGAGCGCGCGCGCGAGCGACCTTCTAAGGCTCAAGCAGCTTGTAGGCCTCGAAGCCACCTCTGTTGTTCTCACTGAGGAGCAGAAGAGTACCCTCTCGATGATTTCTTGCCTTTATGGATCAGCCGAGGCCTTCGAGCTTCTCTTCGAAGCTGGCTTTATCGCGCAGGGTCGCGATGCCCGGCAGCTGTTTGATGAAGACAAAGCCGAGTGCATCGTTCCATTCGTAGAAGGCGGGCACTGGGACCGGATAGAGTCCCAGCGTGTGGCTCTGGAGACCTCTGCTCGTACGACGCTCTGGGCGCTATCGGTCGATGGGGACGGGAATCCCCCAAGAGACTCCGAAGTCATAGATCCGAAGAAGCTCGCTCAGCGTCTTCTGCTCGGAGGAATCGACATCCATATTCCCAACCTCATCAAAGAAGACGGCACGCTAGACGTCGACGCCGAGGACGAGGCAGGGCGCACCAGCCTTATTCATGCGGCGATGGTAAAGAACGTTGGTACGGTTATGTTGTATCTCGACGCTGGAGCGGACCCGAATGCTGTCGATAAGGCAGGGAGGACCGCCGTCATGATCGCCGCGAGGGAACAAGATGCCGACGTGGTGATGCTCCTGCGGAGAGCCGGGGCTACGGACGATCCCAAAGCTCGATTGAAGGCCTCTCGAGTTTTTTGGGCGCCGGAGACCATGAGGGCAGCCAGAATAATTCCGGATCCGCACTCTGAGGTCCTCCGTATGGCGATTCCAAAAGGCTTCTCTCCCTGCAGTGGATCCGAAGATGGCCTCACGGTGAGCTGCCTCTACCAACGTCTTGAGACTCGTCTTGAGGTTTCTAAGCGCCGCTTGAGTCTTTCTGAGCGAATTCTAAGCTTCGTGCCAGGAAAGCGCTCACGATCGGAGATCTCGAGCTCGCTTGCGGTGAAAGAGCGCTGGAGTCATGGATTCAGGGGAGTTCGCGGTGCCCACGAACTCACCCTGAAGGTTGAGGGGCCTCAAGATCTAAAGCTCGAGCTTCGTCAGTTGGCTGAACTGGTGTGGGACACAATTCAAATTCCATAAGATGGGTTCCGTGATTAGAGCGATAATTGAGTGTAAATACAATGAACCAAAAAAGGCGACATCGCTGCAGCGATGGAAGCGCTGCTGGGGTTCAGCGGAATGTGACACCTGAATGTTAAAATGGCATACTGGCGCTCATGCAGGCCAACAAATCGAGCCTTACAAACGCTGAGCGTGAAGAAATGCAGGGACGACTCAGATCTCGAAGGACTCAAGGGGGCAGGCTGCCCGTTTCTACGAAGATACGGCGAGAGTGGCGGCGGGCGAAGAAGAAGACGG
>JBCCLG010000748.1:0-3238 GCA_039027015.1 Acidobacteriota bacterium
CGACGTCGAGGGGATTAAGCGCAGCGAGAGGCAGATCGGCGAGCTGATCGACCAGGAGATCGCTCGCGGCATCGATCCCGGCCGCATCGTAGTGGCGGGATTCTCCCAGGGCGGCGCCATGACCCTTCAGACCGCGCTCCGGCGCCCCGAGAGGCTCGCCGGCGCCATGGTGCTCTCGGCCTATCTGCTTCTCTCGGACCGCCTGCCCGCAGAGGCGGCGGAGGCCAATCGCGACCTGCCGATCTTCATGGCCCACGGCACCTTCGATCCCGTGATTCCCATGGACCGCGCCGCGGCGAGCCGCCAGCGCCTCGAGGCCCTCGGCTGGAGCGTCGAGTGGCACGCGTACCCCATGGCCCACCAGGTGTGCGCTGAAGAAATCGCCGCCATCGGGTCCTGGCTCGGCGGCGTCCTAAAGCCGGGCTGAAGCCGCCTGCCCGCGAGGGTGGAGGCCCCGCCCCGTTCTTCAGATGCGGCGTAACGGGGCTCGGTTAGCATGACCCCGAGTCGAGGGAGACCCACCACCGACCCTGGAGAAAACATGCAGCAATCGCCGGACCGCGCCTCGTCGAGCCGAAGAGTCCAGACTCCACCTCATCCTGCCCGCGCCCTGGCCGCCTCCGCGCTCGCTCTTCTGGCGCTCGGCGCTCCCGCTGTGTGGGCCGAGGAGGCCGCGGTCTCCGCCGGTCCCGGGATCGACCTGGTGCGCGAGGCGGCAACCGGGCAGGGACCGATTCTCACCCTGCGGCGCACGCCCACGGAGTTCGAGTCGGAGGAGCCCGGGCCGGCGATCGAGGTTTTTGCCGACGGCGGGCTCAGGATCACCCGCCCGAGCTACATGACCCGGCCGGGCGTATGGCGCGGCCAGGCGGATCCGGGGAGCGTTTTAGGCCTCCTGGAGAAGCTGCGCACGAGCGGCTTTCTCGACCTCGAGCCCGCCGCCCTGCGCACCGAGCGCGCGGCGCGCCTTGATGCCGGGACTCCGACCTCCAGAGGCGCGGCCCCGAGAACCCTGCTGATCGCCTCGGGGGACCCCGACCTCACCGAGCTCGAAATCCGCCTCGAGCACTACGTCCCGCGCGGCGCGCTCGCCTCCGCGCCCGCGCCTCTGCGCCGCTCGTGGGCCTGGAGTGATCTGCACACCGACGCCCGGCGTCTTCCGGACCTCGAGCCCCTGGTGGCTTTCGCCCGCGCCCAGGACGAGCTGATCGCTTGGATAGATGACGAGGGCAGCGAGAGGACCCTCGAGAAGAACCCCGCCGCCGACCGCCGAGAGGAGACCCAGCCATGAGCCGCTCCCGCCATCCCGAGTCCCGGATGCCTACGCCTTCTTCCCGCCGTGTCGGGGGCGCCCCGCGAGTCGCCGTCCTCGACCGCCCGGGCCTCGATCGCCGCGCCGTCTTCCTCGCCGCCCTGGTCCTGGCGCTCCTCGTCTGCCTGTGGGCCGCCCGGCCGGCCGCGGCGGGCGCCTTTCTCTTCGCCGGCGAGGGCAATGGCGTGAACGTCATCGCCCATCCGTCGGGCTATAGCGGCAGCGGCGGCGTGGTGGAGGTGAGCCTGTGCGTCGATCCGGCGAGCCCCAACGCCGCGGATATGGAGGTGGCGGTGCAGAACATCGCCGTCACCATGGAGGGTCTCCTGGCCGCGACGCCCAACCTCCTCACCGGCGGCAATAACGACATTCCCTCCGGGCGGATCGACTTCGAGTCGGTGGCGCTGCACGAGGTCGGGCACTGCATCGGCCTGGCGCACCCCAACCTCGGATCCCAAACCGGGGTCACGAACACCAACAGCACCAACACGACCAACGGCGCCAACGACGTTTTCAACGAGTCCTCGGGCTCCGACTCCGTTTTTGGCTCGCCCGACGATCCCCGCGGTGACGACCAGAATCTCCACTGGTTCCGGCTGGCCGACAACAACCCCTTTCTGCTCGGGTCGACCTTCGACACCTCCACCTACACCCGCGACATCAGCCGGCTGCCGGGCGGCGATCTCTTCGCAGCCAACGCCGATCGCACCGTGGGCTCGGCGGTCTTTGGCGTCAGCTCCACCGAGGCCGTGATGCAGCAAGGCTCGGGAACCGACGAAGACCAGCGCCGCCTGCAGGCCGACGACATCGCCACCCTGAGGCTCGGCATGAGCGGCGTCGACCGCATTCAGGGCACCGCCGACGACTACACGATCCGGCTGAACTACGTCGGCCAAACCAACTCGTGCGACGTCGTTCTGCGCTTTGACAACGCGGCCACCGGCTTCGCCAACTGCCGGGTCGGGGGCAGCTTTGTCGGCTCCGATCACATCGCCATCACCACGGGCACGGCGTCGTTCAACACCGGCTTTAACTGGCACTTCAACGACGTCCTGCTGGTCGAGGGCCTGATCTTCGAGAGCGATTTCGAGACCGGCAACACAAGCGACTGGTCGGGTCCGTGATCGCCCGATAGCCCGGCCGCGGTTTCGCCCGCGCCGCCCCGCCTTTTCTTCAGAGAGCGCCGCCGTGCTAGCATGGCGGCGCTCTCAATTTTTGTTGACGATTTCTTGCCTTGCGGTTCGTTCAGGGAGACGAGCCGTTCACTTCGCTCGAGGGATGGATCTCCGCCGCCGGGCCTCGCCTGGCGACCTCCGCCCCGGGCGATGCGGGGGATGGGGAGGCCGCGGTGTCGACCACGCATCTTTTTGTAGAGCTCTTGGTCATCGGCTTTGGCGCGCTGATCTGGCTTGCCCTTCTGTTTGCTTCCGTCCTCGGTTACGACCTCTCCGCCGCATCCTCCGGCACGCTCTCCCTCGGCACGGTGGTGCCGATCCTGAGCCTCGGCTACGTCTCGGGCATCCTGGTCGACCGCCTCGCGGACTGGACCTTCGACAGTCTCTGGCCCAGGAGGCACGAAAACGCCTACCGCGAGGCGGGTCTGGATGAGGGGGCGGAGGAAGAAGACGGAGCGTCGACTTTCTACAGGGACCGGCGCTGGCTGGTTCTAGAGGCCCCGAGGCTCTGGCAATTCATCGAATACGGCAGGTCTCGTCTGCGCATCGCGCGCGGCTGGGCGCTCAACTGGATTCTGCTGGCGGCCACCATCTCTCTCTATTCGGAGCTCGGAGTCAGCGACGCCTTCGTCATCGATCGGTGTCGACTCGGGATGCTGATCGCTCTCCTGGTGTTTTTGGCTTGCCTCAGCTGGCGAGTGTGGGATCGCCTGAGCTTCCAGGAGGTGAAAAAGGTGAAGCGGCAGGCCCA
>JBCCLG010000749.1:0-3229 GCA_039027015.1 Acidobacteriota bacterium
CGAGCGGCGTCCGGGCCTCCGGCCCTCGGCCGCAGCCTGGTCTCTCGGACCCGCGGCCGCGGGCGTTTTTGCCCTGGCGTTCGCCCAGGGCGCCGGCGCCAACGCCCTCGGCCCTGAGAGGGGCATCAGCATCGTGGCGCCGCCACTCCTGGGCCTGATGCTGTGGAACGTCGGCGTCTTTGCGCTCCTCGCGGCCCGCGCGGTCTGGCGGATCCTCGCGCCCCCGCGCCGCGATCCCTCGGGCGGCCGCGCACCCAGGGCGCTCGATCTCCTGGAAAAATGGCGCGGCAGGTTCTTGCCCTCGGGCGATCAACCCGAAGACCGCGTGGCGAGAAGGCACGCCGCGGGCTGGGCCGAGGCTTCAGCGCCGGTGGCCTCGGCGCGCGCCGCGGCGGTTTTTCACGCGGCAGCCGGCCTGATGGTCGCCGGCACCCTCGCCGGCATGTATTGGCGGGGCCTGATCTTCGAGTATCGAGCCACCTGGGAGAGCACCTTCCTGGGCGCCGAGCTCGTCGACGCGCTGCTCGGCATTTTCCTGTGGCCGGCGCGGCTGATGCTCGATCTCGACCTGCCGGCCGCGGCCGAGATGCGCTCACCCGCGAGCGGACCCGCGGCTCCTTTCATCCACGCCTGGGCGGCCACAGCGGCCCTGCTGGTGATCGCGCCTCGTTTTCTGCTCGCCCTGCGCTCGCTTGGGCGCGCCCGCCGCCTGGCCGCGCGGCTTCCTCTCGTCCTGCCGGCCTCCTACGTGCGCCGCCTGCTGGCTTCGGCCTCCACCCGCGAGCACGAGGTTCTGGTGGTGCCCTACAGCTTCCGGCCCACCGAAAAAGCGGCGACGGCGCTTCGCGGCCTGCTGCTCGACCTGATCGGCGCACGGGCCCACGTGCGCATTGCGGGCAGCGTGGCCTACGGCGCCGGGGCTCCCCTCAGCGAATCGCTGGAGAAGGCTTCCTGGCAGGTGCTCCTCTTCAACATGGCCCAAACCCCCGAGGTCGAGGTTCACGGCGAGGCGCTCGCCGGAACGGCGGAACGCCTCGCCGACGGCCAGCGGCTTCTGGTGGTGGTCGATGAAGGACCTCTCGCCGGAAAGACCGCCGCCGACTCTAGAGAGGAGCGCCTCCTCTCGCGCCGCCGCGCCTGGAAGCGGGTGGTCGAGAGCGCCGACGGCAGCGCGCGCGCGGCGTTCCTGGATCTCGGCGCCGCCGAGTCGGCGCGCGGCGGGGCGGCCATCGAAACACTCGCCGCGGCGGTGTGGCGGCGGGAGGAGGCGTGATGGGCGAAGAAGCCGAAGCGCTCGGCCCGCCGAGCCACGTGACTCTGGCGCTGGTTTCGCACACCAACGTCGGCAAGACGACCCTCGCGCGCACTCTGCTCCGGCGAGACGTCGGCGAGGTTTTAGACCAGGCCCACGTCACCGACGAGGCGGAGCTTTTCGACCTGCTCGAGATCGAGGCGGGAACGCTACGACTCGCCGACACGCCGGGCTTCGGCGACTCCGCGCGGCTGCTCAAGAGGCTGAGGGTCTCGGACAAGCCGGTGTACTGGTTCCTGCAGCAGAACTGGGATCGCCTGGTGGATCGCCCATTCTGGTGTTCTCAGCAGGCGGCCCTCGCCGTGCGCGAGTACGCCGACGTGGTGCTCTACCTGGTGAACGCCACCGAGCATCCGGAAGACGCCGGCTACGCCGACCTCGAGCTGGAGCTGATGGAGTGGCTGCAGGTTCCGACGCTGATCCTGCTCAACCAAACCGGCGACACGAGCTACCGCAAAGAGGTCGCGGAGCATATGGCCGAGGCCTGGCGGCGTCATACCGAGCGCTTCAGCGTCGTGAAAGAAGTCGTCGAGCTCGACGCCTTCACCCGCTGTTGGGTGGAGGAGGGGGCGCTTCTGGCGCGCGCCGCCGTCGAGCTGCCGGCGGGCAAGAAGGACTTGATGGCCGAGCTGTGCCTGGCTTGGCAGGAGCGAAATCTCGAGACCTTTCGGCGCGCCGTGGGCCTTCTGGCGCGCTATCTCGCGGTGACCGCCACCGACCGCGAGAGCCTGCCCCAAAAGCGGCCGACCCGAGAGCAGAAGACCCAGGCCATGGAGGCCCTGGGACATCGGCTGATTCGCCGGACCGAGGAGCTGATGGCCTCGCTGCTGACCCTGCACGAGCTGGAGGGCGACGTCGCCTCGCAGATCGATCGGCAGCTCGACGCCTTTGCGGTCCGCGGCGAGGAGGCTCTCGGCACCGAGCGCAGCGCCCTTCTGGGCAGCGTGGTGAGCGGCGCGGTCGGAGGCCTCGCGGCCGATCTTCTGGCGGGCGGGCTGACCTTCGGCGGCGGCATGCTCGCCGGGGCGATTCTCGGCGCGGTCGGCGGCGCGGGCCTGGCGCGCGGCTACGAGCTGGTGCAGGGCGACCGTCTGCCGGAGGTGGGCTGGGCGCCCCTCTTCTTGATCCAGCTGGTAGAGCAGGCCCTTCTGCGCTATCTCGCGGTGGCCCATTTCGGGCGCGGCCGGGGCGAATTCCGCCACGAGGAGGCGTCCCGTCGCTGGCAGGAGGCGGTTTCAGAAGCGCTGCGGCAGGACCGCGAAGACTGGCGCGGCGCGCTCCAGGAAGCCGCCGCGGAAAAGAACCTCGATGACGCCCTCGGGCGCCTTCAGCCCAGGCTCGGCGGAGCCCTGCGCGCCGTCTTGATCCGCGGCTATCCCGGCGCCGCCGAGCTGCTCTCGGCGTCCCGAGAGCGGTGAGGCTAGAATCTGGGCGGCTCACCACCTGATCATGCGCGTTTATTTCTCCAATCTGGGCTGCAAGCTCAACCAGGCCGAGGTCGACAGCCTGTCGCGCCAGTTCGTGGCCGCCGGCCACCGCCTGGCGAGCCGTCTCGACGAGGCCGACCTGCACGTCGTGAACTCCTGTACGGTCACCCACCTCGCGGGGCGCGATTCGCGCAAGATCGCGCGTCGAGGGCATCGCTTGAGGCCCGAGATGAAGACCGTGCTCACCGGCTGCCACGCCACCGCGGCGCCGGAGGAGTCGGCCGCCATCGCAGGCGTCGACCTGGTGGTCACCAACGACGTCAAGCATGAGCTGCTCGAGAGGGTGCGGGAGTCTTTCCCCGACCTCTGGGGGACCGCCCTGCGCGAGGAGATCCCGGTTCCCTACGTGCCGCTCGACACCGGCCTCACTCGAGCGCTGGTCAAGATCGAAGACGGCTGCAATATGCGCTGCGCCTTCTGCATCATCCCG
>JBCCLG010000750.1:0-3226 GCA_039027015.1 Acidobacteriota bacterium
CGAGGTGCTCGCGCGCCAGCATCGGGCCTACACGCCTCCCCATCTGGATATCGCGACAACCCTGAACGACCTCGCCTCGGTGCTCCGTCAGCTCGACCGGCTGGAAGAGTCCGAGGAGCTTTTTCGCCAGGCCCTCGATCAGCGCCAGGCCATCCTGAGCCCCGACCATCCCGACGTCGCCCAGAGCCTCAACAACGTGGGCACCGCGCTTTTCGTGTCGGGCGACTATGACGGAGCCGGCGTCCTGATGAAGCAGGCCTTCGAGGTCTGGCAGAAGTCGTATTCGGGCGATCACCCGAGGCTCTGCGCGGCGCTGTCGAATTTGGGGGCCGTAGCGAGAAGGGGCGAGCGCTACCCGGAGGCGGCAGATTTTCTCGCGCAGGCCCTCGGGATGGAGATCCGCCTGCATGGAGAGGAGCACTCGCGCGTGGCCTCCGCGCGCAGGCGCCTTGGAATCGTGCAGGTCGAGGCGGGCGAGGAGGCCGCGGGATTCGCCAACCTGCAGAGCGCCGTCGATTTCTTCTCGAGCCGCGAAGGCCCTGGCAGCGCCGGCGGCGTCACCGCGGGGCTGAGCCTCGCCGCCGCCTATCGGGAGGCGGGCCGATCCTCGGAGGCCGAGGCCCTGCTGCTCCGCCTGGAGGCCGCGACGGACGGCGACGAGACTCTCCAGGCCCGCGTGCAGCAGGCGAGAGGGCAGGACTAAAAAAAAGCCCGAAGATCGCTCCGCCGAAATCGCAGCGGCCGGTGGCCGACTGCTAATCTCTCGCCGATGAGCCCGCAGACCTCACGCGTCACCCGCCCGCTTCTCGCCCTCACCGGCCTCGGCATCCTCGCCGCGGGCTGGGCTTCCTATCTCTGGTGGCAGCTGCTGCGCGCCCGCGCCGGCTTCGACCCGGTGTGCCTGGGCGGCGGCGACGGCTGCAGCGCTTTGTGGGACGGCGATTTCGCGGCCTTCCTGCACGGCACAACGGGCCTGCCCGTGGCGGCCTGGGGCGTGGTGTGGGGAATCGCCGCGGCCACCCTCCCCCTGCGCGCCCTGGGCAGACTCGACGAAGACCCGCAGGCCGCCGCCCCGGTGAGCTGGGTGGGAGTCTCGGGGCTGCTCAGCGTGGCGGCCCTCCTGATCATCAGCTTCGCGGAGGCCAACTTCTGCGGCAGCTGCGCGGTCACCCACGCCGTGACCTTGGTCTACGGCGCGGTCGCGCTCTTGAGCCTCGGCAAGCCTTCCCCGTCGAGCGGGCTGGCGACCTTCGCGGTGGCGGTGGGGACCTCGTGGCTGGTTCTTCTCTACCCCGGCCTGCGAACGCCCAAAGACCTCCAGCGCGCCGGCCAGCAGGCGCTGCAGCAAAACTTCGTTCCGCCCGCCCAAGGGGGCCAGCAGAGCCCCGGCAGCGACCCCAGGCACAGCCACGACGGCCACCATCACCCGGAGCTGGGCACGCTGCCCGACAATCTCGACCAGCACCCCCTGGCGGTCGCCTCCTGGCCCCTCGATCCGATCGTCCAAAGCCGGATGCTCGAGGCCTTCGTCGCCGGCCTCGAGCCGCAGGTCCGACGCGCGATCAGCGAGCTTCTGGTGAGCTACCGCGACGCGCCCTACTTCCGGCCGCCCGACGCCCGGGCGCTCCTCGGCTCGCCCACCGCCACCCTGCGGATCACGGACTTCTCCGACACTCAATGCGGCCACTGCGCCCAGCTCTTCATGGATCTCCGCTTTCTCAAGGGCCTCTTCCCCGCCGAGGCGCTCGGCGTCGACTCCAGGCACTTTCCCCTCGACGGTCACTGCAATCCTCACCTCGAGATCCGCGGCCCCGAGCAGGCGCGGTGCACGGCCGCCAAGGCGCGCATCTGCATGGAAACCCACCCCGAGCGCACGGCCTTCGAGGAGACCCTCTACCGCAATCAGCACCACATGGAGATCGATCAGGTCTTCGAGCTGGCGGCGACCTACGTGGATCCGGGCGCTCTTAAGACCTGCATCGACTCGCCGGAGACCGAGGCCAAGCTCGCGCGCGACGTCACCCAGGCCTGGATCTATCGGCCGAGCGGCACCCCTCTGGTGCTGGTCAACGGCAAGCAGACCTCCCCCTTCGGTCCATTCCTATATCTGCTGACCCTGGCGGGCGGCGACATCAGCCATCCAGCCGTCGCTCAGCTGATGCCTCCGTCTCAAACCTGAGGGGGTACCGGCGGCGGGCCTCTTGGCCCGGGCGCCCGCGGGTTGTTGTAAGCTCCGGCCGAAACGCGCCCGGTGGCGCTGACCCCACGAGGAGGCCGATGACGACCGACCTAGTGGCGCAGGCCGCGACCTACCCGGTGGCGACCGAGCTCATTCCCGCCCAATCCCTTCTTGAGGGCCGCTACGAGGTGCGCTTCGCGCGCGATGAAGCCGAGCTGGAAGAGGCTCTTCGGCTTCGCTTCGAGGTCTTCAACGTCGAGCTAAAAGAGGGCCTTGACGAGTCCTGGGAAACCGGGCTCGATCGGGATCCCTTCGACGCGGTGTGCCATCACCTGCTGGTGATCGAGCGCGACTCGGGCGCCGTCGTGGGCACCTACCGCTGCCAAACCCCGGGCATGGCGGCGGCCCACCGCGGCCTGTACTCGGACCTCGAGTTCGATCTCGCGGGGCTGCCGAAGGACGTTCTCGAGAGCGCTGTGGAGGTCGGGCGCGCCTGCGTGGCGGCCGAGCACCGCAACACCCAGGTGCTCTTTCTGCTGTGGAAGGGCCTGGCGCTCTACATGTCGAGCAACAGCCTGCGCTTCCTGTTCGGCTGCTGCTCTCTCACCAGCCAAGACGCCGGCGAGGGGCTGGCGGTGATGCGCCATCTCGAGGCCAAGGGCCACGTGCACGAGGCGATCCGCATCGAGCCCCGCCCCGGCTTCGAGTGCTATGGTCCGGAGGATGTCGAAAGCTTGTCCTGGGAAGGCAAAGTCCACATCCCCAAGCTCTTCCGTATCTACCTCAGGCACGGCGCCAAAGTCTGCGGGCCGCCGGCGATCGATCGAGACTTCAAGACCATCGACTACCTCATTCTCTTCGACGTCGGCGCGATGGACGAAAAGCGCATCCGCACCTTCTTCGGCTGATCGCCGCGGGCCCTTCTCCGGGGCGCCTCGGCACCGCCGCTGACGATATCGCTAGCTAGAAAGCATCATCTCTCCCATCGCCGGGGCGCCCCCGGGCGGGGCCCGCGGGCCCCGAGGAAGTCAAGTTCCTCGCCGCCCC
>JBCCLG010000751.1:0-3224 GCA_039027015.1 Acidobacteriota bacterium
ACGGTGCCGGGCACTTTTCACACGGGCACTTTTCACACGGTGCCGGGCACTTTTCACACGGTGCCGGGCACTTTTGCGCCGGGCACTTTTGCGCCGGGTATGCTCAAGCTGATGCGGCCTCCGGGTGCGGTGCCGGGCACTTTTTTGCTGGCACTTTTTTGCTGGCACGTTTGAGCTCGTGCCGGGCGCTTTGGGGCGGGCGCAGCGGGTCGCGCGTTAGGCGGGGTTCTCGCGCTTCTTTTTGCGCTGCAGGGTCTGACGTCGGCTGGCGTTCAGCTCTTTCTTGCGCAGCCTCACGGCGGTGGGCGTGACCTCGACCGCCTCGTCGGCGGTGATGAACTCGAGCGCCTGCTCCAGGTTGAGCCGGCGCGGCGGGATCAGGCGCTCGAATTCCTCGGCGGTGGACGAGCGCATGTTGGTGAGCTTTTTCTCTTTGGTGATGTTGACGTCGAGATCGCCGGCCCTGGCGTGCTCGCCCACGATCATGCCCTCGTACACCTCGGCGCCCGGACCGACGAGGAGGATGCCGCGCGGCTGCAGGCCTTCGATGGCGTAGGAGGTGCTCTTGCCGGTGCGGTCGGCCACCAGGGAGCCGGTCAGGCGATGGGGGATATCGCCGTGCCACGGCTCCCAGCCGTCGAAAAGGTGGTTCATCAATCCCTCGCCTCGAGTGTCGGTGAGGAACTCGCTGCGAAAACCGATCAGGCCGCGCGACGGCACCCGGAACTCGAGCCGCATGCGCCCCGAGCCGTAGCTGACCATCTGCTTGACCCGGCCTTTGCGCGGCGCCAGCTTCTGGGTCAGAACTCCGACGTAGTCTTCCGGCGCGTCGATCACCAGGAGCTCCATGGGCTCGTGTTTCTTGCCGTCGATCGGCCGGGTGACCACGTCGGGCTTGCCCACGGTCAGCTCGTAGCCTTCCCGGCGCATCATCTCGATCAGGATCGCGAGCTGCAGCTCGCCGCGACCGGAGACCTGGAAAACTTCGGGAGAGTCGGTGTCCTCCACGCGGATCGAGACGTTGCCCAGGGTTTCCTTGAGCAGGCGCTCCTTCACCTTGCGCGAGGTGACGTGCTTGCCGTCGCGCCCCGAAAAGGGCGAGTCGTTGATCGCAAACGACATCGTGATGGTCGGCTCGTCGACCGTGATCGGCGGCAGAGCGCGCGGACTCTCGGGGGAGGTGAGCGTGTCGCCGATGTTGACCTCGTCGAGGCCGATCACCGCCACGATGTCGCCGGGGCCAGCGGTGTCGATAGGTACCCTGGCCAGGCCGTCATAGCCCATGAGGCTGGAGATCTTGGCGGGCTGGCCCTCTTCGTCGAGGCCCGCTCCCAGGCGCAGGACCGGAAGCCCCCTGTCGAGCCTGCCGTTATAGAGCCGGCCGATCGAAAGCCGGCCGAGATAGTCGTCGTAGTCGAGGGTGGTGACCTGGAACTGCAGGGGCGCTTCGGGATCGAAGGTGGGCGCCGGGATCGAGCGCACGATCTCCTCGAGGAGGGGCGCAAGATTTTGATCGTCCCCGTCCTGCTCGATCCGGCAGGTTCCTGCCTTGGCGTTGGCGTAGAAGACCGGAAACTCGAGCAGCTCCTCATCGGCTCCCAGCTCGATGAACAAATCGTAGATCTCGTCGAGAACGCCGGCCGGCCGGGCGTCTGAGCGATCGATTTTGTTGATCACCACGATCGGCCGCAGCTTGGCCTCGAGGGCCTTGCGCAGCACAAAGCGCGTTTGGGGCATGGGTCCCTCGGCGGAGTCGACCAGCAAGAGAACGCCGTCGACCATGGTCAGCACCCGCTCGACTTCGCCACCGAAGTCGGCGTGTCCCGGGGTGTCGACGATGTTGATGTGCACCCCCTCAAAGAGCACCGCCGTGTTCTTCGACATGATGGTGATGCCCTTCTCGCGCTCCAGGTCCATGGAGTCCATGACGCGCTCGGCGACCTGCTGGTTGTCGCGGAAGATGCCGCTCTGCCAGAGAAGGGCGTCGACGAGGGTGGTCTTGCCGTGGTCGACGTGGGCGATGATCGCGAGGTTGCGCACGTCCCCGCGGATTTCGCGAGGGGAGTCGAGGGGCGGATGGGTCGGCATCGCTGCCTCCGAAAGGGGGTTCAAGCTGAGGACGGGCCGAGGAGAACCGGGCTCGCCGGGCGGCGGCGGACGCTACCAGACTGATCGCGCGCGAGGAAGGGCCTCTTCAGGGCACGAAGCGATAGCCGACCCCGCGCACGCTGTGGATGTGGCGCGGGCGCCATGAGCTTTCCTCGAAGGACTTCCTGAGGGCGACGATCACGTTGTCCACGACCCGGGTGTTGGGGTGGTTGGGCAGCTCCCACACCCTCTCGAGCAGCTCTCGCCGGGTCACCACCTGATTGGGCTTCTCGGTGAAGATCTTGAGCACCGCCAGCTCCTTGCGCGAAAGCTCCACCACTCCCTGGCGGGTCTGTGCCTCCCAGGTCTTGAAGTCGATCCAGAAGTCGCCGAAGTGATAGCGCGCGTCGGAGGTGTCGGTGGGATCCTTGGCGGGCTCGCTGCTCTCCTCCGGCTTCGAGCGCGCCCAGGCCGCTCGTCGCAGCAGCCCCTCGACGCGGGCCAGGAATTCGGCGAGGTCGAAGGGCTTGACCATGTAATCGTCGGCGCCGTTTTTGAGGCCGAAGACCACGTCGTCCGGCTGGTCGCGCGCCGTGAGGATGAGGATCGCGGTCAAGATTCCGTCCTGGCGCAGCTGCTGGCAAACCCGGAAGCCGTCCATGCTCGGCAGCTGGACGTCGAGCACGATCAGCTCCCAGGGCCCCTTGCGGGCCAGGTCGAGGGCCCGCACACCGTCGGTCTCAAGCTCGACGTGATGGCCCTTGCGCCTGAGGTTGAAGACCAGACCCTGGGCGATCGCCTCTTCATCCTCAACCACCAGAATCCTCGCCTGGCGCTCCCCTCCGGTCGGCGGCGAGATCATTTCCCGGAGTCCGCCCGTTCGCCCGGGGGAGTGTCCCGTTCGCTTTTTCTCTCAACCTGGGGCAGGTGGATCTCGAAGCGAGTGCCGGGCTCCCCGTCGCCCGAGAAGGCGCGGATTCTGCCGCGCATCTCGCCCACCAGGCCGCGCACGATAGCCAGGCCGAGGCCGCTGCCCTTGCGCCGGTTCTCGACCTCGCGCTGCAGTCGGTGGAAGCGCTCGAAGACCTTGGTCAACTCCGTTTTGGGGATGCCGATGCCGGTATCCGCGACCACGA
>JBCCLG010000752.1:0-3223 GCA_039027015.1 Acidobacteriota bacterium
CCTGCAAAAGCGGATGGTCAATTTGAGTTGCAAGAGAGTACGGGGAAACGGTTATTGTGATATTTCCCTGAAAGCCAAGTATTCTAACCTTATCGTCAACTGGGCGTTTGAAGATTCCCAAGAACATTTCTTCATGCGGTGACCAACTCTGAGGCCGAGAGAACCCCAATCCGTAGTCTTGTGAAGCAAAACGAATGTAGCCTTCAGGACGTTCGATTCTTGGAATCTCAGGCTTCGCTAGCTGCAAAACTCTTTTCTCGAGGCTTGCGTTCCGATCCGCAAGCCCCGTGCGTCTCTCCCAGGATTCTGTGAGCGCCCCGAAGACCTTGTGGCCAACCCAAAAGAACGCCAAGAACCCGGCAGCGGCTCCACCGAGCTCCACGGCCTCATTCTTGACAGCGCCCGTAGATTCGAGGATTCCATAGAACAGCCAAGCGGCAGCTAGAGAAAGGCTAAAGATGACTGTAAACGATACAATAGGGGTCGGCCCCTCATTTCCTGATTTCAACAATCTTAAACTCCGTTGCTCAATGCCTTCTCCTGGAGCAGTGCTCATCGAGACTTTCTTGGACCTGGACATGGGCTCTGCCCGCTAACCGTAGGAGTAAGCGGCGAGGCCCCAGCAAAGCCTTCGCGACATCGGCCTGTTCGCGTAACGTTCCTGAAATTCACCTGCACTTTTCCCTGAGTCCCAAGCATAGCTAGATGATACGAGGCCAGAGCATTAGCGTCAAACACGACATGCAGGTGTCCAATAACCGGAAAGTCTGCCGAATAACACCCACAGCCCCGTTCGCCCGGCGCCACTGTCGGGCGAACGTAGAGCTTGGCGCGTTCAACCTCTCAACGTAGGCCTTTTGTGCACCTCAGCAGGCATGGTTAGGACGTCGCATAACCGTTTGAGGTCGTGTCGGGATAACACTCGGCCATCTGGCGTAAGAGCCCAGGATCGGAGTATCCCTGCGCAAAACAGCTCGCCTACGACGCGACGACTTTTAAATATTTATGATTTGAGAATCGTGACTGAGAAGCCGATGGCTCGGCATGCTCGGATCACGAAGGGCGCTGACCTCCAGCGATAGCCAGAAAAGGTGGAGTGCACCGTGACGCTCCGGTGGCGCGCCACGACCCTTGTTCTGCTTCATTCGCCGATGCGCCTGCAGGTCATCATGGCTTGATGCTGCTGAGACCGAATGACCCGTCTAAACGGCCTCAGCAATCCTCAGCCAACGCTCTCCAACTCCTCGTTCGTTGAGTGCGATGGCGCTACCGGCTGTTCTTGACGACGCGACCTTCCTGCATCACGAAAAAAATATTTTCCATGAGTCCGATATCCTCGAGGGGATCCCCGCTCACCGCCACCAGATCGGCCAGCTTACCGACCTCCACGGTGCCGAATCGATCGCTCGAGTCGAGCACTTCGGCGGCTACGCGAGTGGCGCTTTGGATAGCTTTCATGGGATTCATGCCGGCGTTGACCATGAGGCGGAACTCCCGGGCGTTCTCGCCGTGGGGAAAGACCCCGGCGTCGGTTCCGAAGGCGATCGGTACTCCGCTCTCCACCGCGCGGCGGAAGGTGTCCGCCATCAGCGGCCCGATTTTGGCGGCCTTGGCCTGCACCACCGGCGGATAGAAGCCCTCGACCGCCGCCATGCGGGTCACGAAGTCGCCCGCCATCAGGGTGGGCACCAGGTAGGTACCTTTGCCCTTCATGAGCTCCATGGCCTCGGCGTCAAGGTAGGTGCCGTGCTCGATGGTGCGCACGCCGGCGATCACGGCGCGCTTGAGGCCCTCGGTGCCGTGGGCGTGGGCGGCAACGTGAAAGCCGTAGTCCGACGCGGTCTTCACCACCGCGCGCAGCTCTTCTTCGGTGAACTGCGGATTTTCGCCGCTCGCCGCAACGCTGAGAACGCCGCCGGTGGCGGTGATTTTGATCAGGTCGGCGCCGTCTTTATAGCGCTGGCGCACCGCCTTGCGGGCGTCTTCGACGCCGTTGACCACGCCCTCCCGGGGACCTGGATCGCCCATGAGATCACGCCGGCGACCGTTGGTCGCGTCGGCGTGGCCGCCGGTGGTCGCTAAGGATTTGGCGGCGGTGAAAATGCGCGGGCCAGGCACCAGACCGGCGGCCTGCGCGCGTTTGAGGGCGATGGTCACGTTGTCGCGATCGCCGAGATCGCGCACGGTGGTGAAACCCGCCATCAGCGTTTTCTGGGCGTAGGCGGTCGCCCGAATGGCGTAGTCGGCGGGCTCGAGCTGGAAGACCTCGAGATAGGCGGTGGGGCTGGCCTGGGAGGAGAGGTGGGTGTGCAGATCGATCAGACCCGGCATCACGGTGGCCTCGCGGAGATCGATCACCTCCTGACTCGCCGACGGCTTGGAGAAGCCGTCCACCACGTCTTCGATGACGCCCTCGCGCACCGTCACCGTCACGCGCTCGCGCGCGGAATCCGAGACGCCATCGATCAGCCTCCCGGCATGAACCAGCGTGACGGTGACGGGCTCCTCGGGCGTCTCGGCCAGGAGCGGGCCGGCGAGGAGGGGAAGCAGAGCCGCGGCGAGCGGCAGCAGTCGTAGCCATCGAGTCATGATCGAGTCTCCGTGGAATCTTGAGGGCCTTCGAGCGTACCACCGCCACCTGGAGCCGCTGCGGGCGCCCGGACGGGGGGAGACCCCGCCCGGCGGCTGCTGCTATCCTCCGCCCCCGCGGCGCCCGGGCGCCCAATCCCCTCCCCCCCCAGCCTCCTCCTCTCCCTTCAAAGGACCCTCGACTCACCATGGGATTCCACTGCGGCATCGTCGGCCTGCCCAACGTCGGCAAGTCGACGCTCTTCAACGCTCTCACCAAGGCCGGCATTGACGCCGAGAACTTCCCCTTCTGCACCATCGAGCCCAACACCGGCGTGGTGTCGATGCCCGACCCGCGGCTGGACAAGCTCTCGGCTCTCGTGCAGCCCAAAAAGACCGTCCCCACCACCATGACCTTTGTCGACATCGCGGGCCTAGTAGCCGGCGCGTCCCGGGGCGAGGGGCTGGGCAATCAATTTCTGGCGCATATTCGCGAGACCCAGGCGATCGCCCACGTGGTGCGCTGCTTCAACGACGAGAACGTGGTGCACGTGGACGGCAGCGTCGATCCCCTGCGCGATATCGACGTCATCCACACCGAGCTGATCCTCGCCGACCTGCAGAGCTGCGAGAAGGCCCTGCAGAAGGCGGAGCG